>NZ_LXTU01000066.1:0-58743 GCF_001683935.1 Rothia sp. ND6WE1A
CAGAATGATAAACATTTTTTAAATAAAAAAATTTTAGTGTATCCGGGTACTATCTCCTATGGTATATATCTCTGGCACTATCCTCTCATTGGGTTGCTTCCAGAAATTCAACCAAAATTTATCTTTATTGTCATATTTATATTGTCAATGGCTGTGGCATCTTTTTCTTGGCATTTTATTGAAAAACCGTTTTCTCGAAAATTTAAACCATTATTTACCGTCTGATAGAAAATAGGTGCTCTATGAAAATAGCAATAACGTGTCCAGGCGGAGCAAATAGGCCAGAAGTATGGTCTGGTACTCCCTTTGGGCTTTATTCGGCTCTTAAAGAGCAAGGCCATCAAGTAGTATCCGTAAACGTAGCTCCCCCCGCGCGTTTAGGATCTTTGTACATTCGTTTACTTCGTAGCAAATCGGCTGATTTGAAAGCTTTGTCTGGTTCTACTGTTCGACTTACGCTTGCTTACTCTCGGCTAATGAGCGTTATCTCTCGCCTAAAGCTTGCTTACGTCAGGCCTGAACTAACGATTCAAATCGGTACTGGCTATACCGTGGGAAAAAGAAATTTTGTGACTTTCGAAGATATGACTATCAAACAAGCCCTTCTTTTCGGCTGGGGGCAAGGATGGGATGCGCTCAGTAAAAAACTTGTCGATGAAAGAATCAACCTACAAAAATCTCAATATCAGCAAGCTCTAGCTGTCGCTACTGCAACGGACTGGGCTGCCCGATCTATCGTCGATGAATATGGAATTGAAAGCACCAAAGTGCAAGCAGTTGGGCTAGGGTCTAATAAACCCCTACCCTATGACTCTGATAAAAATAAAGATTGGTCCGTGCCCAAATTTCTATTTATAGGCAATGACTGGGAGCGAAAAAATGGATCTCAGCTCCTAGAGGCTTTCGAGATGGTGCACAAAAAGTTTCCGGATGCTCAGTTGCACGTGGTGGGCGAGCATCAACCAATACATCAAAAAAACGTGGTGGACTATGGCAAATTATCTTTGGGGCATGAAAAAGATCAGATGAAGCTGAGAGAAATCATCAAAAAAAGCACATGTTTGGTAGTTCCTTCTCGTTTTGAGCCCGCAGGAATCGTCTACGTGGAGGCGGGGAGCTATGGGGTTCCTTCCATTGGCGGAAATGCCGGAGGGGCATCCTTCATGATTGGAGAAGGGGGCATAGTTATTAACCCCCATAATCAAGAACAGCTAGTTGAAGCAATGATGCTTATGTGTAACCAAGATTTTGCCGTCAAGTTAGGTAAAAAAGCAAAGAAAAATTCCGAGGCGTTTACATGGTCAGTAGTTGCTCAAAAAATCGTAAATCTTTATCAGCAGGGATAAGAATATGTATCAATCTACCCCTTTATCGCCTCGCGAAAAAATCATAGTTATAGGTGCGATTGCAACTCTCTTGAGTGGTTTAGCTTGGGTGAGCTATGACTTGGGCAGTCTCACTATCCCTCACAATGATTCATGGGCGCATTCTCGAATAGCCGAAAGTTTGGCAGAGAACCACGTTATCCAGTTGGTGGGATTCAATCGTTCTTCTCTGATCGGCATGATTATTCTGGCCGCTATCTTTGGAGGAACTCCTCTTGCGGGTAGCTTTGTGTCTCTAATCTGTGCATTTGCATCACTATATTGGGTTTATATGATGACGCGCCGGTATGCCTCAAGATTTTGGTCAACTATTGCAGTCAGTCTTTTAGCTTGTTACCCAGGTTTTTTCCTATTAAGTACATCCTTTATGTCAGATATACCGATGTTGGCAGGAATTTTAGGATGCTTATATTTTGCTTTGAAGTATTTAGATAATCCAACATATTTGTACTTATTAGCATCATTGTTTATAGGATTCTGGGGCATTACAGTGCGAGAGCAAGCTGTGGCTGCTGTGGCTGCTGTAGTCGTTGTGCTAGTAACTACCCCTGTAACCCGAAAACAAGGGATCTGGTATGCACTAATATCGCTAGCATTCATCGTTTCTTTTGAATTTTGGCGACGATCTTTAGCGCTGGATGATCCTCCCCAGGTTGATATAGGGGTTGGATACGGGATTAAATCAGGGCTGATGTTTATCATTTTATTAGCGTGTTTTATGTCCCCGCTAATTGCTGCAAACCTCATTCATAAAAAATATTCTTTTAAAGTTTATGCTCTCATGGCTGTGCTATCCATGCCGTTCATTTTCCTTCTATTGCGTATGCAGGAAGGAGTTCTTCTGGGGAACTATATCGCAACCCATGGCGCATATGCGGGAGATATATTAGGTAATCGACCAGGTGTTCCCGCTCTGTCTCTACTGTTCTTTGCTACCTGTGGTGCTTTATGTGCAGGGCCTTTATTGATTCTTATGTTTGAGAATTTAGGAAAAAAATTTAGGTTGCTTATTCTATTTTCATGCTTCTATATAGCAGGAACCATTGTGCAAAGTGTTTCTGGGCAGGGGATATTTGATCGTTATATGATTCCCGTTGTAGCGTGTTTAGTGCCAGTTCTTGCGAGCAATCTAGGATCGGGGCTAAAATTTTCTAAGTTAATTTCCGTAATTTTTATAGCGGGAACATTTTCTATTTCCAGTCTCATATTTCTCGAAGCCAGTGCAAGCGATGGTTCAGTGTGGAAAACCGCAGAAAGATTTGTTGCCCAGGGATACAATCCTAAAGAGATCGACGCTGGTTGGAACTGGGTAGGTCTACACTCAGATCAAGCAGTTGGTTCAAGAGTTCCTCCAGAAAATGCCCTGGGGAGCTTTCAGCATTTTTCTGATAGTCGACAATGTCTAGTGCTGGGCTTTGAAGGTGCTAATCTACCTGAACATGTAGCTACGTATAAGACATTCGGTTATTTTGGTCCAGAAAGAAATATCTTTGCCAAAAATATTGAACCTTGTGTGTAGCTACGGATAGAAAATCTAGCGAGAGCATGCGGAGTCATGCTTTCGCTAGATTTCTAAATAATCTCTGAAAGCTCCATCCAGCGCATTTCTAGCTTATCTATTTCTGCATCAATATCTGCAATCTCAGCACTAAATTTAGCTAAGCCCTCGTAATCGCTCTGATCGTGGTTGGCCATCTTGTCATGCACTGATTCCTTGGATCGAGTAAGCTTCTCCAATTTACGATCAATCTGGTTGATCTCTTTTTGAGCTGCACGAACTTCCGCCCCGCCTGCCTTGGGTGCCGCAGACTCACTGCCTGAGTCTTGTTGCTTACCCAGGGGGGAGGTGCCCGAAACTGCGCCAGCTGATTTGCCACCCTGCCCAGCTGCTGAGAGTTGGAGGTACTCGTCTACGCCACCCGGAAGATGGCGGAAAGTTCCATTAATAATGGCGTACTGCTGATCTGTCACACGTTCCATCAAATAACGGTCGTGCGAAACTACCAGCAAAGTGCCCGGCCACGTATCCAACAAATCCTCCATCGCGGCAAGCATATCTGTATCGAGGTCGTTAGATGGTTCGTCGAGAATCAACACGTTAGGTTCATCCAGCAGAATCAAAAGGAGCTGCAGACGACGTTTCTGACCACCGGATAAATCTTTAACCGGAGTCGAGAGTTGCGCGCTGGTAAACCCTAAACGCTCTAAGAGCTGGCCGGAAGTTAGCTCTTTGCCGCCGGTAACGTAAGAGGTTTTCTTTCGCCCAATTACATCTGAGACCCTGTCATTCTCTACATCTTTCAACTCATCCAGTTGCTGGGTAAGTGTGGCGATATTTACCGTCTTGCCGCGCTTTACTCTGCCAGATGAAGGTTCGACAGCGCCGGTTACTAATCCGAGCAGCGTAGATTTGCCAGCACCGTTGACACCCAAAATTCCTGTTCGTTCACCAGGTGCAATACGCCAAGTGACTTTCTTGAGAATATCTCGGTGCCCGCTGGGCTGAGTGGAATCCTTATAAGAAACATCTACGTTTTCGATATCCACTACGTCCTTACCCAATCGGGTAACTGCCATCTGCGAGAGTTCTATCGAGTTTCTGACGGGCGGGACGTCTGCGATGAGTTCATTCGCCGCATCGATACGGAACTTTGGCTTGGATGTACGAGCAGGGGCGCCGCGTCGTAGCCAGGCAAGTTCCTTGCGCATGAGGTTTTGGCGTTTAGCTTCAGCTGCTGCTGCCTGGCGGTCGCGCTCTACTCGCTGAAGAATGTACGCGGCGTATCCGCCTTCGAATGGTTCAACGATTCCATCGTGAACTTCCCATGTATCGGTGCAGACTTCGTCAAGGAACCAGCGGTCGTGGGTAACAACCAGTAGGCCGCCGGCATTTTTACTCCAGCGGTTTTTGAGATGGCGGGCAAGCCATGTAATTGCTTCAACGTCGAGGTGGTTGGTGGGCTCGTCGAGGAACAGAACATCCCAGTCGCCAGCTAGCAGGGAAGCGAGTGCTACACGACGTCGTTGCCCACCTGAGAGAGATGAAACGGATGCGTCCCAATCGAGATCAGAGACTAGCCCGCTGATAACATCGCGTACTTTGGAGTCGGATGCCCATTCGTATTCAGGAGTATCACCTACGATTGTTTCGCCCACGCTGAGTGAATCATCGAGGATATCCGACTGATTGAGAAAGCCAATTCGAGTACCGGAGCGAACGGTTACCTTGCCAGAATCAGGGGAAATTCTGCCAGCAAGAAGCGATAGTAACGTCGATTTGCCGTCGCCATTGCGACCGACAATACCGATACGGTCACCTTCATTGACACCAACTGTGATGCCTTCAAATATCGTTCGGGTAGGAAATTCGAGATGGAGCGATTCGCCGCCTAGTAAATGTGCCACATCTATACAGTACTAGGTATAGACAGACTCGTTGGCAATGCATTTTCAATAAGTGGAGGAGTTTTGCTACTATAGAAAACTGTCTGGATACTTCGCGTTGTTCGCACGTTAACTAGACATTCCGCCATGGTGTAATAGGCAACACAGCGGCCTTTGGAGCCGTTATTCTAGGTTCGAGTCCTAGTGGCGGAGCATCGTCTACATCTCAAGCAGTAGACAGTTTCCCACCTCTTAGGAGTTCTAAGACTGTGACTACCGCAGATCAGAATGCCCCATCAGCAGTTATCGTTCTAGCCGCAGGGGCTGGAACTCGCATGAAATCAGACACCCCCAAAGTTATGCATGGCATTGGGGGTCGTTCTATGGTTGAGCACGCTATTGCCGCCGCCCGTGAGCTTAATCCCGAGCGTCTTGCAGCGGTTGTTCGATTTCAACGCGACAAAGTTGCTGCGCATATTCTCGACTTCGACTCGGACGTCACCATCGTCGATCAGGATGACGTCCCCGGTACCGGGCGAGCTGTTGAAGTAGGTTTGTTGGGGCTGGATGAATCCGCGCGCGTCGAAGGCACCGTCATCGTGACCTACGGCGATGTTCCCTTGCTTCGTGCGGAAACCCTCCGCGAACTCATTGCTGAGCACGAAGAGAACCGCAACGCAGTCACCGTTCTGACAACTCACATTCAGAACCCTGGCTCCTACGGTCGTATTGTGCGTTCGGCGTCCGGTGAGGTTACTGCCATTGTGGAAGCAAAGGATGCAACTGACCAGCAGCTGAAAATTACCGAAATTAACTCGGGCATTTACGCTTTTGATGCAGGTGTTCTACGCGATTCTCTCACCGAGGTCACCACCGATAACGCGCAGGGTGAAAAGTACATTACCGATGTTCTTTCTATTGCCCGTGAAAATGGTCACCGCACGTCCGCTCTTGCTATCGAAGATCGCTGGGAAGTTGAAGGCGCTAACGATCGCGTACAGCTGGCACAGCTCGGTCGTAAGCTCAATGACCGTCTTACCGAAATGCACATGCGTAACGGCGTAACTATCGTGGACCCGCAGACCACTTGGATTGACTCCACCGTGACCATTGCCAACGACGTCACTATTCTTCCCGGCACTCAGTTGCAGGGCACTACCTCTGTGGGAACAGGTTCAGTTATTGGTCCTGATTCCACTTTGAAGAACGTGGAAATTGGCGAGAACGCTACCATTTCTCGCACCCATGGTTCAGACGCCCTCATTGAAGCTGGTGCGACCGTTGGCCCCTTCGCTTACCTGCGCCCCGGTACGATTCTTCGCGAATCAGGCAAGATTGGTACCTTCGTGGAAACGAAGAACACTGAAATCGGCAAGGGTTCTAAACTTCCTCACCTTTCCTACGCAGGAGATGTCACCATCGGCGAGAACTCCAACATCGGTGCGGCATCCGTCTTCGTCAACTACGACGGCGTGAACAAGCACCGCTCCACTGTAGGAAATAACGTGCGCATGGGTTCCGACAACATGTATGTTGCACCTGTCAATATTGGAGACGGCGCGTACTCCGGTGCTGGTACTGTAATCCGTAAGGACGTACCTGCCGGTGCACTCGCCATCAACGTAGCTCCCCAGCGCAATATCGATGGCTGGGTACTAGAAAACCGCGCGGGCACAGAAGCGGCGGAAGCTGCTTCAGCCGCAGGCGCTGAAGCTAAAAACTCATCCGAGGAAAGCGAAAAGTAAATCATGACGGAGATTACTAATCCCGGCGAAAAGAAGATGGTGCTTGTTTCAGGACGTGCGCATCCCGAACTAGCCGAACAAATCGCACAGGAACTAGGCTGCGAAGTTCTACCTACTTCTGCTTACGACTTTGCAAACGGCGAAACCTACGTTCGTTTCGAAGACTCGGTACGCGGTAAAGACGCGTTCGTAGTACAGGCTCACCCTGCGCCCATTAACGAGTGGGTGATGGAACAGCTCATTATGATTGATTCGCTCAAGCGCGCATCAGCTCGTTCCATTACGGTTGTTTCCCCGTTCTACCCCTATGCTCGTCAGGATAAGAAGCATAAGGGACGCGAGCCTATCTCTGCTCGTTTGATTTCAGATTTGTACAAGACTGCTGGCGCGGATCGCTTGATGAGCGTGGATCTTCACACCGCGCAGATTCAGGGTTTCTTTGATGGACCCGTTGACCATCTGATGGCGATTCCACTTCTCGCTGAGCACGTTCGTAGCGTGGTTGAAGACGTCAAGAACGTCACCGTTGTCTCCCCTGATACCGGACGCGTACGCGTGGCTGAGCAGTGGGCTGAACTTCTGGGAGGCGCGCCGCTAGCATTCGTCCATAAGACCCGTGATATCAACGTACCCAACAAGGCTGTTTCCAAGGCAGTTGTTGGTGACATCAAGGGACGCACTGCTGTTCTGATCGACGACATGATCGATACCGGCGGAACCATTTCTGGTGCGGTTCAGGTGCTCAAAGACAACGGTGCTAAAGACGTTATCATTGCTGCAACCCACCCTGTATTCTCTGATCCAGCTGTTGAACGTCTTTCAAACTCAGGCGCTCGTGAGGTAGTTGTTACCAACACGCTGCCTGTATCTGAAGAAAAGCGCTTCGAGAACCTCACTGTTCTGTCCATCGCTCCATTGATTGCGTTGGCTATCAAGGAAGTCTTCGAGGACGGTTCAGTGACCAGCCTGTTCAACGGTCGGTCAAACTAGCTAGTTTTCTTAACAATGCTACCCATCAATTTCATGAATTGATGGGTAGTATTTTTTAACATGTCCCCCCCCGTGCAAAGTAGGCAAATCCCGAATGACTCGTACATCAATTATCATCCCCGCGCATAACGCCAGCACGACGATTGATTTACAGCTGGAATCCATCTATCAGCAAACAAATTGCGATCCTTTTGAAGTGATAGTGGTCTGCAATCGATGCACAGATAACACTGCTGAGACTGCTCTACTCTGGAGCGAAAAAATTGACATTAAAGTTTTGGAAGCAAACGAATTGGCTGGAGCTTCTTACGCTAGAAATGTGGGTGCTAATAAAGCACGGGGAGAGCAATTACTTTTCTTAGATGCAGATGATGCAATTGGCGAACATTATATTGCTTATTCTCAGCAGGCACTCGAAGAGAAAACTATATTTTGTGGTGGCTATCCGCCAGTTCCGTATAGTGCTTTTACCAGCCTTGAAAGAGCTCTAAGTTATCTTGAATATTTTGATTATGAACCGCCACGGGAAGAAACCTTTAACCCTGAGTGGCCAGTTCTCGCCGGGGGCAGTTTAGGGATTAGACGTAGTCTGTTTAGGGAGCTAGGTGGCTTTGATCCTACCTATGAACCTGGTGCTGAGGATAATGAATTTGGGTATCGCGCCTATCTAGCGGGGCATCCGGCTGGGTCTTTTCCGCCTGCGACTATCGCTTATCGAATGCCGGAAAAACAGATTCGTTCAGCACAGGTCATGAGAAAACGGGCGAAGAGTTCTGCACTGTTGTTAACCACTATGGGTAATTGGAAATCAAACCCGATAACGAGGGGGAAGTTTCCTTTCACTATGGTACTTTTTACTTTGGCTGCTGGACTCAAACAAGTCATAAAAGAACAGAAACTAAGCCGTGCTTGGCAGGAAAGATTTTTTACAAATATTGGACTTCTAGAAGGATATATTCAATACCAAGTCCTGGGGAAAAAGCCGCTTTCTCAGCTCGGTAGAGGTCTGTGAACTCTTCCTGATTAAGAGTTGTTTACACCCGCTACGTTACCCAGCCATGGAATAATTATCTCTAGTGCTTCTTCAACTTCTTGAACTGCTATTTTTGCCGCTTTCTTCCCTTTTCGGAAAGGATCAGCAATATTATCTGCTTTAGTTGGGCGATCTTCAGTGAGATTCATATATGAGATGGGGTCGCTTCGCCTTCCTGCTTGCGCGCGTAAGCGAGCCATTTGCTTGAGTAAATGTACTTTGGAGCGATACTGAGGCCACTCCCGAACAATCCAGTCAAGATGATGAAGTTCCATCACTAAAATGAGGTCAGCCTCTTTAACCATTGATGAAGTAATCTGCCGCCCTCTATGGGGCGCAAAATTAAGGCGCCGCGCAGAGAGCTCCTCATCAATAAATGGAGCTACAGGACCACCTACGACCGCACCAATTCCCGCGCTTTCGAACGTCCACCCTGAACCATGAGCCTTGTGGGTCGAAATGACCTCAGCGGAAGCGGATCTGGCGATATTTCCAGTGCATACGTAAAGGATCTTATGGGAGGGTTGAGAGCTCGACCATGGAACTGACGGGGATTTCGACGGAGCTTTAACGCCTCGAATAGATGCGATGTTGAATCTACCCATATCTTTCTCAGCCCTTCTCTTTTCAGTTGATTCCCTTCATCCTACCTAGCGATAGTGTATTTCCAGAATCACCGAAGTCTTTCCACCATAAATATATGGAAGGAAATCTGTTCGAGTAAATGTGTTTGATGCCAAAAAAGAAAACCGCTTGGTTCGGGGCTTCCTCGCAGAAAGAAACTGTTATATTGAAGCCTTAGGGGTGTAGCCATTTAGGGGACAGCTGTCTGTCAGGTAAAGAAGGCCCATCTAAAATTGCAGTGCACGGATACATGAGGAATGATGAAGGACAGTCTAGATAAGTTGCGGTGGCTCTTTCCCGGAAAGAAGTTTGCTCTACTTGTACTTAACGTAGTATTGCTTTTTCTCGTGTCTCTGCTCGATATGCTAGGTGTTGCAGTGATTCTGCCTATTATCCAGCTCGCAATGGGAGCGGACTACAGCACTGGCTATCTTGGGGTTATTGCGGACTTCTTGGGCAACCCGAATCGGGAGACCTTTATAATAATTGCCTCGATTATCCTCGTGGTTTCTTTTATCCTCAAAGGCATACTTTCTCTCACCATCAAGTGGTGGAGTAGCGGGTTCCTCGCACGTCAGGAAGCTGCGACTGCTACAGCAGTTTTACAAAGCTATATGAGCGAAGATTATCTTTCACATAAAAAGCGGTCTGCATCAGAAATTATTAGAGCTGTAGGACAAGCCGTTTCGCAAGCCTACGGTCAATATGTGGGTGGCTGGCTTTCTGTTTTAGGTGAAGTCTTCAGCATAATCTTTTTGATGGTTTTCCTTTTAGTCGTAATGCCAATTCCTGCGTTGATTGCTTTCGTGTATTTTGGAGCTACATCGTTTATCTTGCAAAAGTTAATAAGTGAGCGTAACCGTAAAGCGGGGGCTGAAGGAATTGACGCAGCCATCCAAATTAATTTCAAGACTCTTGAGGCAATCAATGGTTTCCGCGAGATTAAACTCTTAGGGCTCTCAGACCGGCAGGTTTATGATTACCAGCATGCTCGTCTGATGGAAGCAGAAGCAGCGCGTGCAAAACGATTTCTAATTGATGTTCCAAAATACCTCTTAGAAATCATATTCATCGTAGGCATCATGCTCATTATGGCGTTTATGACAATGACGGGTGGTATCCAATCGGCTTCTTACCTCTTGGTATTTGCAGGCGCATGCATTCGAATTTTACCCAGCTATGTAAGGGTTGTTGGTTCTTTAGGTACCCTTCGCTCCGGACATGCTGCCGTCAATATTGTTATAAATGAAATTCAGTGGGCGAATAACCAGCTATCTTCCTTTAATCTCATTGAAAATGAGCCTGATATTGGTGTGTTCGCTCAGATTAATGAAAGGTATATTCCTACTACTGTAAAAGTTGAAAATGTAGATTTCTCATATCCTGATGGCGATCATAAAGTTCTCAAAAACTTATCGCTTATTATTCCAGCAGGTAGTTCTTTAGCTCTGGTAGGTGGGTCTGGCTCAGGTAAGACCACATTGGTAGATCTGATGCTAGGGCTGACCACCCCAAGTTCGGGACAAATAACGCAAAACGGGCAACCTATTAATGAGAATTTGAATGAATGGCACGCAAAAATTGGTTATGTGCCTCAGGACGTGTTCTTGGGTAATGGGACAGTGCTCGAGGCAGTAGCTTTTGGACTGAAGCCCGCGGAGATTGATAGAGGGCGAGTGCTGGAATGCTTACAGATTGCAGAACTTGCCGATGTTATTGAGGGTCTCGATCATGGAGTAGACACTCCTATCGGGGAACACGGAACCCGTCTTTCCGGGGGGCAAAGACAACGGCTTGGCATTGCGCGTGCACTTTACCGCAATCCCTCAGTGCTCTTCTTGGATGAGGCTACTTCTGCTTTAGACAATGAAACCGAGCATAAGATTACTCAAACTATCAATAAGCTTTCCAAAGAAATAACAGTGGTTATTGTTGCCCATCGTCTCTCCACCGTGAAAAGTGTTGATCAACTGATTTATCTATCTGAGGGAGAGATAGCGGCTCAAGGAACATTCGCTGAAGTGCAGCGGCAAAATCCGGAGTTTGCTCATTTGGTAGAACTAGGAGATCTCTCAAAATAAAAATCCAAAAGATGCGGGAACCAGAAAAGTCTGATTCCCGCATCTTAGTATCAATCGAGCCATGAACCGGCATCCGGTTCTATCGAAATCCATCCTTTGAGGTGTTGCGGGGGAACTCTCTCATGTTGGGTAGATCTTTCATGGACATTTGGAGCTAGAACTCGTGCATTGCGCTCCTTGCTGGCAATATAAGCGCCCCAATATCCAAAAGTTGTATTTGTCAGAATAAGGTTGGACGCTACAGATAGTACTGCTAGATCATCGAACATAGTCTTTCCAATTTTTTCAAAACGTGTGGGGGCTATGTTCATAAGAAAATCAAGATGTTCAGCGCACCAATCTAAGTCATCTGAAACCAAAATGATTTGTGTCGGTTGAAAATCGTTAAGAAGTTGCTCTAATGCTTTACGAATGTATCTCACTGTATCAATACCGAATTGATATTTAATATGAGGGTTGGAATAGTAATCTCCCCTTCTAACGTTAATGACCAAGCTAGTTGGGGTAACAACATCTAAAGCATGCTTGCGACTCTCCGAAAAAAGAGGGGAAGTAAGCAAGACATCGGAGATAAAACGAGATATTTCCAGAGGAGCAAAATTTTCATTAATTCTTGGATTAACCCCGATCTGGCGCAGGCTCCTAAAGCGAATATCTTCATCTTTTATCGTGAGCATTTGCAATAGCGGAAACTCCTTAATCCAAGGTTCCATCCCCGCTCGAAATGTAATTTTTACTTTTTCTCCTGTCGAATTTTGCTGGGCGTATGCTTTCATCCATTCATATAGCCAGTTTCCTCCTCTAGCAATGGGTGGCACAATAAGAACAGTCTCTGGGCCTCTCCGAATGAAGCGAATGGCATATCCATACGGTTTCCTGACGAAGTGTTCTATTTTCTTCTGTACCCGGGGTATTAATTTGTTTGCTTCAACCAGCGAACTGATTCTTTCATTTTCCTGAGATGCTCTTTGCTTCATTAGTTGTCTACCTACCAAATATTGGGTTGCTAAGTGTGGATGCATAGCTTCTATCTAAGAATAGTTGCGGTGTATGACTTTCCTTATGAGGCTGTAGAACGTTTTGTGGGCTAATATGTGGCATAGTGTTCGGGAAAATCGAGGGGAACTATGAGCTCAAAACCTGCGGTATCTGCAGTAATTCCACATTATGGGGAGTCAGCCCCCACTATGAAACTCATCGAGAAACTGCAACAGCAAACCTTTGATGGAGAGATTGAAATTATTGTCTCGGACGATAATTCGCCCGAACCGTTTCCGCAGGTCGGAGGAGTTAAAGTCATACACCGGACTGCCAACGGTGGCTTCGGTACGAATGTAAATACTGGGGCAGAACAAGCTACTGGTGAATGGCTCATGATTCTTAACAGTGATCTTGAACTTACTTCCACCTTTGTAGAAGAAATGCTAAACGCCGTGGAGAAACAGGCAAAACCTGCTATTTATTCACCTCAAGTTGTGGGTCATGAGGGGGAAGCTCAATGGGTTGCAAGAAAATTCCCCAGCACTTTCATACATGCCTGGAATTGGTTTACTCCCGTAGCTCGATTCCGCGATACTAACTGGTGGCATCGATTAGCAGGGCACGACGTCCGAGCTGTCGGTGGAAAGACCCTGACCGTTGATTGGTTGATGGGCGCATGCCTTATGCTGCCCACCCGAATCTTTCAGGAAGTAGGAGGGTTTGACGAGCGTTTCTTCATGAATAGTGAAGAAGTCGATTTACAAAAGCGTCTTCGGGACAGGGGATACCCTGCGATTTTCTTAGGTGATGTTATGGTCACGCACGAGGGTGGCGGTTCCTCTGAAAGTACGAAGCGCCGACAATGGCTCACCACCTCCCATTTTATTTATGAAGCAAAATGGAATAAACACCGCATCTTGGCACCTACACTAATCGCCGTCAGCTTACTTAATTTTGGTTTTAATGCCGCGCGGTCATTGAAAAATAAAGAAGTTCACCCTCTTAAAACTTTTGCAGATGAACTTAAAATCATCCGTGAGGGAAAGAAAATGGTTCATGGCTAAACAAGAAAAGCTCCTCATTATTAGCCCGGCTTTCCACGGATATTGTTATTCAATTGCTGATGGCTTTAAAGAACTGGGATATGAGACTGTAATCCACCGATATGACGCTTTCGACGGCGCATCGGCAAAAATCCGTAATAAGGTACAGTACGAGCTTCCCTCCAAATTCGGGTTTAACGGACAGAAAACTGCTGAAAAACATGCAACTGCTGTAGCAATTGCAAAGCTGAACGAAGTAAGACCTGACAAGCTGATTGTCATCAAAGCAGATACCCTCGGTGATGGCTTCTGGGAACGGGTTAAGCGCCTCAACATTCCCTATATGCTATGGCTCTACGATGATCTCAAGAGACACCGCTACTCCATTGATTTTCTAATACAACTCCCAGTTGTCCTCAGCTACGCGCGTTCTGAAGCTGAAGAATTCTCCAATGCAGGAGTAAATGCTTATTTCGCGCCCAATGGATATGACCCCAAGCTTGCTGATCCACCCACGCATCGTACTCAAGAAATAGTCTTTGTGGGTTCACGTTATGACAACCGCGTCGAGATGATGCTGCACCTTCAAGATGCGGGCATTCCAGTTCGGGTTTACGGACGAGGTTGGTCTCACCATCCCTATGACCGGCTGCGAATGTGGGAGTGGAACCGCCCCAATCTGCCTGCTGAACGAGATGTTCCTTTGAAAGAGGCATATCAGATTCAGGCAGGTGCTGCAGGAGCCATTAATATCCACGGCCTCCAAGCGGGGCTTGCTATGCGCACTTTTGAAGTGCCCGGAATGAATGGGTTGCAACTCATTGATCGCCCCGACGTCGAGGAGTTCTACGACGTGGGTAAAGAAGTACTTTTATACCAATCGAATGATGAGCTGGTTGAGTTGTGCCAACGGGTTATTTCAGATCCTCAGTGGAGCGAATCGATTCGTGAAGCTGGTAGGAAGCGAAGTCTCGCTGAACACACATTTTTTCATCGCGCACAAAAGATGGATAGGCTATGGGTCTAAAATTTTCTGAGGATTTGACTGCTTGGCAAAAATGGGCGGAGAAGCAGAACCTTGCTCGTTATTTAGCTCATCGGCTGCGGAGAAAAACTGAAGACAGACCCCGGCAATTTGCGTTACTGCGGCGTGGTTCGGATGCTCCGAAAATCTTGGTCGCTCTGGAAGCAACCTCTCCTACCCAAATTGCGGCATTGCTGGAGCCTGCAAAACATCTTGAAGAGCTGGGCGTTCCTGTTGCTGTAGTTACGTTAGGGGAGCACCGAGCATTCTTAGAAACCAGGGGTTATCAAATAGTCGAGGAAATCTCTGACTCAGAACCTATGCCTGTTTCCCTGGAGGAAGTCAAGCAGGTGATTGCTGCGGGGCACTATCTTCCGGTGGGCTCATGGGCTTATGCTCTAGGACAGCGACGGGGATGGACTTTTAATGTTGTCCAGCATGGTCTCAATACCCCCTTTGCCCCTCCTCTACCAGCAAACAGTCGTTTGTTTGCATTTAGCCCAGCAGACGCCGAGTTTTGGATTTCAGGACGGTCAGATATTCAGGCTGAAGTTGTAGGAGCTCAGATCTTCTATGAGGCGCTTCAAAAGCCTCCTGTGGATCCCTCTGAAATTGCTGAAACCCCTATTTTTCTAGGACAAATGCATGGTGCTGAGCTCTCTCGGGCTTCTTTTGCGCGAGCATCCTATAAATTCTGCCAAAATCACGGAGCAATCTATCGACCTCACCCCTCTGAGAAAGATAAACTCTCTACTATGACCCACAAGCTGTGGGCTAAACGGGGGGTTACTATTGATTCATCAAAAACGCCCCTCAACGAACTCAATAATCCAGTTGTTTCAGTATTTTCCACCGGAGTATTAGAAGCCTCGATTCGGGGAATTCCGGCTTGGGTGTACCACCCCAATCCTCCTGAATGGTTACTCGAATTCTGGAATCGCTATGGACTGAGTCAGTGGGGGAGTGAACCCACAGCTCCGCCGGTAGCGCCTGAAACCGAGCCAGCACAAAAAATAGCTCGTATCATCGCAGACACATTGGAGAATTAATGCGCATTCTTTGCGTTATACCGGTTCGCGGAGGTTCTAAGGGAATTCCCCGCAAAAATCTCAAGCCGATTGCCGGCAAGCCGCTCGTTGCTTGGACGATTGAACAGGCGTTGGACGCAAAGACCGCGCTGGCACCAGAAATTGAGCTGGACGTCGTTGTCTCAACGGACGATAAAGAGTTGGCGGATATTGCCCGCGAATACGGTGCAGAAGTACCCTTTATGCGCCCTGCTGAGCTTGCCGAAGATACTACTGCCACTGAACCGGTCATCGAACACGCGATTGAATTCATGAGTCACGAGGACCGTCGACCTGATGCCGTTATGCTTTTGCAGGCAACGAGCCCTGTTCGGCTACCAGGAACTCTCGAACGCGCGGTACGACAGTTTGCTGCCTCAGATTCTGACTCGATGGTGGGTGTTATCCCTATCGGCCCCTTTATCTGGGCTGCTACCGAACCGCCTACCGCACAATATGAAGTGATGGCACGCCCCCGCCGCCAAGAACTCACCCGTGAAACTTTCCGTTACCGCGAAAACGGATCCATGTACATCACCAAGACTGAAATCTACGAAGAGTTCCATAACCGCCTTGCTGGCAAAATCGAACTTTTCATGCTCGAAGATATTGAGGGTGTAGACATCGATGCCCCCATCGATTTTTCAGTCGCAGAACATCAGCTAGAACAAATCCAGAAAAACGTGAACTAACCCCCATGATTATTGAACGCAATACCACCCCCTTCGTCGTTTTCTCAGAAGACCCCGTTCTTACAGCTCTTCAGAAAATTTCCGCTAATCAGCAGCGCATAATTTTCTTAGTGAACGAATCAGGCATGTTGCAGGGTTCGCTTTCCGATGGTGACTTCCGCCGCTGGCTTATCGCAAATCCGGCAGAATCTTTGGAAACCTCTGCTATTCAGGTAGCGAATAAGAATGTGCGTAGCTACCCGATCGATACCGATGCCGCTGTTCTCAACGGTGAGTTTGCGCAGGGTATCTCCCATCTTCCTCTCATCGACGAGTGGGGCCACCTCGTTGCCATTGCCATGAATGAGCAGAACGTTCTGCGCATTGGTAAGCACGAAATTGCGGAGGACAAACCGTCCTTCATCATTGCTGAAATTGGCAACAACCACCAGGGCGACGTCGACTTCGCCAAGCGTTTGGTTGATCTAGCAGTTGATTCTGGCGCCGACGCCGTGAAATTCCAGTTGCGTGACATGGAAGCCCTCTACCGCCAGAAGGGCTCAAAGTCAGCCGGTGAAGATCTAGGCGTTCAATATACTCTCGACTTGCTTTCCCGCTTCAGCTTCTCGGTGGATCAGATGTATGAAGTGTTTGACCACGTCAAACAGTACAACATGGATATCATGTGCACCCCGTGGGACGCTCCATCAGTTCAGGCTCTTGTTGACTACGGCATTGCCGGCATGAAAATTGCCTCTGCTGACCTCACCAACCACGAGCTACTTCGCGACGTCGCTTCGCGCGGACTACCTATGATGGTCTCTACCGGCATGAGCCGCGAAGAAGAAATCCGCGAGTCGGTCAAACTCTTGCAAAATCAGGGCGCTTCTTACGCTTTGCTCCAGTGCCAGTCCACGTACCCCGCCCCCTTTAAGGACGTCAACCTGGCGTACATGGACCGCTTGGCAGAAATCGGCCAATGCCTCGTTGGCTATTCAGGCCATGAACGCGGTTTTCATGTTCCCCTCGGTGCAGTGGCACGCGGGGCAAAAATCATTGAAAAACACTTCACCACAGACAAGACTCTGGAAGGTAACGACCACACAGTTTCGCTTCTTCCCGATGAGTTCAAAGCGATGGTCACGCAAATTCGCGATATCGAAGAAGCCATTGGTACTTCTGCACCGCGCGATGTTTCAACCGGTGAGTTGATGAACCGCGTGAACCTGGCTAAATCGTTGGTGGCTACCCGCACTATCGCGAAGGGCGACGTCGTGACTGAAGCCGACGTTGAGGTTAAGTCGCCCGGCCGCGGCTTGCAACCCAACTACCTTTCACAGTTGGTGGGACGCACCATGGCACGTGAAGTAGAAGCCGGTTCGTTCTTCTACGAAGGTGATTTGAATGATGATTTGGTCACCCGCCGCGACTTCACCTTTGACCGCCCCTGGGGCTTGCCTGTTCGCTACCATGACTATAAGCCGCTGATTGAAGAGGCTAAGCCGGACTTCCTAGAATTTCATTTCTCCTACAAGGACCTTGAGATTGATATTGATGAGGTCTTTGACGAGAAGCTGCCGATGAGTTTCACCACCCATCTGCCAGATCTTTTCGCTGGGGATTTCTTGGTTGATTTGGCATCAGCCGATGAAGAGATTTGGGAACGCTCAATCGCTGAGGTTCAGCGCACCATCGATATCACCCGTGATTTGAAGAAGTACTTCACTCTCGACGATGACCCGGTCATGGTGGTGACCATGGGGGGCTTCACCAAAGACGGACATATTGCGCCCGCTACACGCGCCGAAAAATACGACCGTATTGGGGAAGCGATCTCCCGCTTGAACACACAAGGTGTTCGAATCGCCGCACAGACCCTGCCTCCTTACCCCTGGCTGATGGGCGGTCAACAGTTCCACAACCTCTTCCTCGACCCGCGGGATACAGCAGAATTTGCCGAGAAGTATGATGTGGATTTGTGCCTGGATATCTCCCACACCATGCTTGCTGCAAACTTCCTGAAGATGCCTCTTTCTGAAGCCGTTGATTTGTTGGCACCTCGTACCATCCACCTTCACCTGGTCGACGGCGTTGGTGTGGATGGCGAAGGCGTGCAGGTTGGCGAAGGTGACGTCGACTGGGCTGCACTGGGTAAGCAACTGCGCGAATTGAGCCCCACTTCATCATTTATCCCTGAAATTTGGCAGGGTCACATCAATAACGGTGAAGGTTTCTTTACCGCGCTTGATCGGTTGGAAAAGTGGCTGTAGAAAATTCACTACCGGTAGCCCTGTGGGCAATCCCGGTTCCTGAATTTGGCGGTGTAGCCCGGCACGCAACGGATGTTGCTCGCGCCGGGCTACCCGGTTATGAACTCAAAGTTCTTGTGGCCGACGGTGCTCTAGCGAACACACTTGATGAGCTGGGGAACAGTGCTATACGCGGCGAATTTGGCACCTCTGCAGGCTTTACCAAGTCGTTCCATATACTCAACCAGCAGATAGAGCAACTGCGCCCCGCCGTCGTCCACTCTCACCTTGCCTATGCCGATATCGTCGCGTGCGCAGTGGTGGTTAGCAGACGTTTACGGCGTATCGTGCAGCGAGAGACATTCGTTCCGGCTCTCTTTACCACCGAACACGGCATTGCAGGAAATGATGCTGTCTATCATTCCAGCACCCTGAAAGCGCGCGGAAGAGAACTCATTCATCGAGCGCGCTTGATGCTCACCAATCATGCCATTGCGGTATCCCAATCAACCGAGGATCAAATGAAACGCAAATGGGGCGCTCGCAATGTTGAAGTTATTTTCAATGGCGTTGATGCTCCTCAGGCTGCAATGAATCAGAGCAGGGTTGCGTCGAAAAATCCTCATATTCTCTCGCTGGCTCGTCTTGCACCCGAGAAAGGGTTAGAAGTCTTGATCGAGGCGTTCGCTGAACTCCGCAAAGAATTGGGGGGAGCAACCCTAGAAATAGCGGGTGAGGGGTCTGAACTGGCTCGGCTGGAGGCGTTAGTTGCGCGGCTAGGAATCTCGGATGCAGTGCGTTTTCCAGGTTTTGTAGATGCATCCGAGGCTATGAGCAGAGCGGATGTACTGGTTCAACTATCTGTCTGGGAGAACCTTTCGTACACACTGCTGGATGCGAAGGCACTCGGACTGAAGATAGTAGCAACCGACGTCGGCGGAAACGCAGAAATTCTTGATGAGAGCGAATTAGTGCCCTCGCTTGCAGAAATAGGGCATAAGAATTTGCGACAAACTGTAGTAGAAAGAATTAAACAACAGCTGAATGAGCCTGGACATAAATCATTTGAGTGGCTCAGTTCAACGGAGATGGCGAGCAAGATAGCTGAAAGTTATCGCAAGGAGAAGCAAAAATGACGGCGATGACGCAACAAGAGAAACAGCACCGCACCTGGAAAGAGCGTGCTTCTACTGAACTGCATGACCTGGCTGACTCTACAGGCAAGATTGTGATTGTAGATTTCCTCCTGGGAATGACAATGATAATCTTCACCTACTCTGTAGCTGGTTTGCCTTTGGCCACTCTTGCAGGAACTTTGCTTGCGGGCATTGGCTTCTTAAGAAGACCTAAGAATGATGTTCCTAAGATAGCTCTTTTTGTTTTCCTTGTGATTTTTGGGCTTCTATGGGTTACCTTTGATTCTGCTGTTCTAGGAATATCGACAAATGGAGAAATATTACGTCGCATAATTCGTATCCTAGGTGTTTTCTTTGTAGCAGTTTTTATTGCCGATGGACGAATCGATTTTAAATCACTCATATTTGGAATGACACTCAGCTCTTTAATCAATGTTCCAGCATATTATCTAGGTATAGCTCCTGACTATTACCCTGGTTTCTTAACGGGATGGTTAGGCGACAAAAACGTCTCAGGACTATATTATGCAACGTTAGGGCTTTTGCTGTTAGCAGTTTTGTCCAAGCGTTGGCACAAGATTCTGACGGTAATAATATTTACGGGGATTTTATGGCTCACAGGATCGCGTACATCTATTGCAGGATTTGGGCTGGCTCTTGTATGGATTTTTACAGCGAGACGATTAAACATTGTTTTTAAGGCGTTATTAGCAATTTTCATGGTGCGACTGGTTGATTTTCTTGAAACCAATTTTGCACAGGCAGGAGCTTTCGCTGATCGTACTGGTACCGATTTACTGAGAAGCCGTATTGACCAGGCATCTCAGCTTAAAATCGATGCTGCACCGTGGCATGGTCTAGGACTCGGACAGGCTTTTGTGGAGGTAGAGGATAGAACCTTTTTCTTTCACAATTCTTTTTGGACTCTGATAATTGAAGGCGGTTGGATTTATCTGCTTCTCATAGTTGGGGCGACTATTTATGCTGCGTTCTTGATGAAGCAGACACGATCAACTCGGTCGATGTATGCAGAAGGCGCCACCGTCTTGCTCATGATTTGTGGATGGCGTCTGGGCGAGGTATTTCTTACTATGCCCTGGGGTCTTGTCATGGGGTTGGCATTACTTTACTGTAGCCGTCCCAAGACAAATACGATCGGTTATGAATTTAGGATTGCTCCTTCCACGCATACTCAGGGAGTAAATATTTAAGCCATGCCAAAGGAAATAAATATTGCTACAAACAATGGTGATATCGGCGGGGGCGAAGTTATGCTTTTCAATATCGCCAGAGCGCTGCGTTCTTTAGGACACGAGGTCACTATTGTAGGTCCTGCTTCTCCCTCAGAAGTGGTGGAAGCTGCAGCAGATGAAGGGTTTGATGTAGTTTGTCTTCCCGCCACTACGCGCAAGCAATACATGGCCCACCTTCGAATCTGGGATCAGCGTTCGCGTAAAGGACTTTTGTGGTGCAATGGTTTAGTTCCCGCATTTGCTACTGCAGGACATCAGAACCGAATTGTGCATCTGCACCAAGTACCGCAAGGAAAACTGCGGTGGCTATTAAAGTTCGCACAGATTTGTACCCTCAAAACTCTAGTACCAAGCAAATTCGCCTCCCAATTTGTGAAAACTGCAGAAGTTTTTCCCAATTGGGTAAGTACTATAAATATGCCCCTCAAACGTAAACCAATAGGTAAAACCATTTCTATTGGGTTCTTAGGTCGGCCCTCCGTTATTAAAGGTACTGATACGTTAGCGCGTGCTATCGAACGTTTGAACCGGGAAGAAACCCTCCAGTTTGAGCTAGTCATTGCTGGCGAGTCAAAGTTCGTTGATGAGGGCGCACAACAAAATTTGCAGAAAACTCTTAGCTGCATTCAATATCAAACGCGTTTTTTGGGTTGGGTTGAGCCTTCAGTTCTTTTTCAACAAATAGATATTCTTGTTGTCCCTTCTAAGATTCCCGAATCATTTGGCTTAGTTGCAACTGAAGCTATGAGCGCTCGAGTACCACTGTTGGTATCTGACGCAGGGGCATTGCCCGAAGTTGTAGGAGAAGGCTACCCATGGATTTTTGAACAAGATAACGTCGAGAGCCTTATCCACCAAATGAGGCAAATTACTACCCAACTCGAAAATCATTCTGAAGAAACTGAAAAAATTATTAACTCCAGTTATTGGCGCTGGCAAGAAGAGTTTTCGCCTGAGGCTGGAAAGGCCCATCTTCGCGAATTACTCTTAGAAATTCTCTAGGAACAACCAAAAAGCTTGTTCAATTGATGACCAACGAAAGTAGACATGATGACTCTGTATAAAGCTGCCGTCATTATTCCCACACGTGGGGGAGCCGCCAAGCTACATTTTCCGCTTGATGCGCTGGAGCAGCAGACAGAAAAAGATTTTCAGGTCATTGTGGTATGCGATGGCGATATTGACGGCTCTGCCCAGGTAGTGAAACAGTACAAAGAGCGTGGCGTTCTCAATATTGAAGCGATTGTTTTTGAAGAGAACCAGGGGCGTTCCAAAGCCCTCAACGCCGGGCACCAGGCAGCAGATGCTCATGTGCTGATTCGTTGCGACGACGATCTTGAGCCGAATCCCAACTATGTAGCGGAACACGTTAGATTGCATCAGGGTGATCGAGAAACAGGTGTTATTGGTCTAGTCCATAACGTTTACCCGGAAAATTCTTATGCTCGAGCATATGGTTATTTTCGCGATGAGAAATTCCGCCTGGATGCCTATGCAGCTGACCCCAACAGCTACTGGCACTTTTGGAATGCCAACGCTTCACTCACTCAAGAAATGTTCCACCGCCTAGGTGGCTACGACGAGCGCTACCGCCTCTACGGCTGGGAAGACGTCGATATGGGGTACATGATGCATCAAGCAGGGGCGGAAATAATTCTTGCCCCAGAGCTGGAGTCGAAGCACCATATCGCGGCGACTACAACTGCCTCGCGTGCTACCCGGGCCTTACACTCGGGCGCAGCTCGTTCCCTCTTCGTGGAAAAACACGGCACCGACGTACTGAAGAATCCAGACCCAGTAGGGATTTGGGGGACCGCCGTCAAGAGTGTTGCAAAACTTGCTACCGAAAAAAATATTGAAATCGCCGGAAATACCATCGATAAGATTGCGGACAACCTTCCGCACAAAATCTCCGAAAAGCTTATTTCGCTACTCGTAGAAGCATCTGCTTATGCCGGTATCAGATATCCCTCACGAGCACGGAAAGTTTTCTAATCCCCATGCCATCCCCCTTTATTTTCTTTCAAAACCTTTTGGCGCCCCCCGCAGCAACTGAAGAAATTGCGATTGCTCACGACTACCTCACCCAGCGTGGGGGAGCGGAGCGGGTAGTACTTGCTATGCACCGTGCTTTCCCTGAAGCGACCATATATACGACCCTCTACGACCCCGAGAAAACCTATCCCGAGTTCAAGAACGCTAAGATCGTCGTATCGCCCCTGAACCGCATCAAATTCTTTCGTAAAAACCATCGGGCAGCGCTACCTCTTTTGCCATTAGCATCTTCCCTTTTGAAAGTACCTGCTCGTAAAACACTTGTATCGTCAACGGGTTGGGCGCACGGGTTCAATTTTGCGGAGAAATCCTTCATTTACTGTCATTCACCAGCACGCTGGGTCTACCTTACTGATCAGTATTTAGGAGATCACACGGGAAAAGTCATGAGCTTTGTTCTGCGTTTCCTACGGCCAGCTCTGCTTCTCTGGGACCAACGCGCTGCGCGTCATGCTGGCCCATATGCGGCTAACTCGACGACCATTCAGCAACGTATAGAAGCTGTTTATGGTGGTAAGGAATCCGAAGTTATTTTCCCACCCTTTTCTATTCCCAGCGAAAAAGGCATAGAACCCCTCCCTGAATTGGAAGAATTCATGAAGGACGGGGATTATTTCTTGGTGGTCTCCCGGCTTTTGCCTTATAAGAACGTTGACGTGGCTGTCCAAGCGTTTGCCGGGCTCAACCAAAAATTGCTGGTAGTAGGCGACGGTCCTATGGCTGAGGAACTCCACGAGATGGCGCCTGAGAACGTTCAGTTTGCCAGTAACATTTCTGATGCCCAGCTACGTTACGCTTACCAAAACTGCCGGGCTCTTTTAGCGGTATCGTACGAGGACTTTGGGCTTACCCCATTGGAAGCGGGCTCCTTTGGCAAACCTACTATCGCCTTACAAGCTGGAGGGTATTTAGATACTATCCGCGAAGATATCAACGGCGTGTTTATTCAATCGCCTGATGTCGACCATGTGCGAGCGGGACTGGTTCAGTTTGATAGCCGTGAATGGGATTGCGTAGCTATTCACGACTATTCGGATAGATTTTCTGAACACTGGTTCAAGAAGAAACTCCGAGAGAAAGTAAGAGATCTCTAAGCGGGGAGAGACAACCCCGTTTAGCGCTGCACGAAACCTTGATTTTCTAAACTGCTGAGAAAACTCAGTACAGGGGCCTCTACCGTTTCTACAGAAACCTCAAATGTCTCTGCCACTTGTGTCATCAGCGTATTCGCTGTTTTAGGTTCATCCAGAAGATCCCAGATTACTGGCCCAGACCCTTCAAGTACCAGAAGCTCAGAGGTCAGCAGATTAGCAAGATAGAGCTTGTCTGAGCCTTCTTGGCTGTCATCGAGATCAGTCTCGTATACGAACGCGGTGTGTTCCGCCCGCGAGTAGAGGGGATCTATATGTTTTTCCACCGGAGAATCCTCTCAAAACGTTCAAAGAAGAGATGTCGTTTCTCTTGATGGGTAGGTTCATGGCCCAAAGTCATTGCCAGATGATCATTATTGATTTCAGCGATATTCGTAAGCACATGTAGCTTTTGCTTCAACCCTTCAGCGCGCTGTAGACGCCCTAACCACTGCAGCGGAAGGGGCGTTGGCTCTGCCGCTGATTTCCAGAACAGGTACTGTCTATTTCCGCGGTGCTTTTCAATATCGCCAAGGGCAGCATCAAAAGCAATCTCAGAATTAAACTCTCGAATTCGTTCGCGCATTTCCTGCCACTGCGCGTCAGTCAAAGTTCTCTGCAAATGCATTACGTCGCTGTGTAGCCCGTGTCCGCTAGATCGCGCGCCATGCACTACAACAATATTTCGGCAGTCAACGAGCTGCGGAACGTAGCAGTCAAAGTGCGCAATTTGCTTGATACGACGCTTTTCCCACAGCTTCTCAAATGCACCCGCCTGGTCATAGAAATTGATTCCGGGAAAGTATCTATGCACGTCTGTGAGCCCCCAGGAGGGGTGATAAAGAGTCGCAGCGTGCTCGAAAATGGAGCCGCTTTCAAACGTCGTCAACGAGCGCCAGCCATCTTTTTTCAGCAAGTATAAAAATCGCGCCACATGCGCAGGTCGCACCAGTAAATCTACATCGGTGCTATTGCGGTTGGGTGCATACACCTCCGTACCAAAGGCATATCCCTTGACATGAAGCAAGTCGATGTCGTTTGCATTCGCCAAATTCTGAAAATAAGCATGCGATAAACGAATCCGGGCTGGCAATGGTACGGAGACTTCATCAGGCAATTTTTCTGGCATTGTTCCCCATATATGTTTCTCTAAAAGTGAGGCAGTATTCATAGCTGTGTGTAAGAAAATAGTGCGGAGCATTCCCTCTTGCTCCGCACTATCTTCACATATTATTTGTTGCGTGTAGCTCTTTTGCTACCGCGTTTTTTCTTGGAACTCTTCGAAGCGTCCTCGCCATAGTAAGACGAGTAGCCGCCGTAATATCCTGCATAGCCAAAGCCGTAGTAGGAGTTTCCTAGGCCCTTCAGCGGAGTACGGTTGATGACAACGCCGATGAGGGCCGCACCCACCTTATTGAGCATGTTGGCTGCTTCTTCAAGGTGTTCCTTGCGGGTCTTGCCCACTGTAGCCACCAAGATAACTCCGTCAACTGCGGAGGAAAGCAACGAAGCATCGGTAACGGGCAGGAGCGGCGGAACGTCTACAATGACCATGAACTCGCTGGAGAGTTCTTTCACTAGCTGGCGCATTTTGTCCGAACCCAGCAACTCTGAAGGGTTAGGCGGAATACGCCCAGCAGGCAAAAGGAAGAGCTGGCTATCTTCGTACTGGCGCACTGCCTCAGCAAGTTCAACTTGCCCTGCTAGTACCTGGGTCAGACCAATCTTTGCATCAATATTGAACTTCTTGCCGATAGTAGGACGGCGAAGGTCGGCGTCAATCAAGATGGTCGGTTGACCGGACTCAGCGAGTGAACGAGCCAAGGAGGTCGAAACGGTGGACTTACCTTCACCCGGTTCTGAAGAGGTAACCAAAACAGACTTAGGTGGGTTGTCTACGTTTACAAAACGAAGGTTCGTGCGAAGCTGACGAATTGCCTCTTGTGATGTGTGATCGTCCTGGTTCGTCAAAAGGTTCTTCTCAGAGAGCTGTTCGGTCTCAGGGAGAGTACCCAGAACACCAGTTTTGGTGGCTTTGGCGACGTCGTCGCGAGTACGAACCTTGACGTCGATTGCTTTCCGCAAGAAGATCGCTGCGAAGACAAGTACTAGACCTGCGAGAGCACCGGCAAGCACATTGAGCTTAGTGTTGGGGCTTGAAGGAGCGCCAGGCAACGTAGCGTCGTCGAGAGGGACCACGCGCACGGTGGTAGAACCTTCAAGGTCATTCACTACCTTGGCGGTAGCCGAAAGCGAGGTGTTTGCTAGAATCTGTGCGGCTTCGGGGCTAGAAGCTGTCGCCTGAACTTTCATGAGGGCTGAATCGCCTTCAAGCGATGCCGTCAAATGACCCTTGATTTCTTCAGCACTCATCCCAATATTGGGGTTCTGCTTGACGATTTCATCGGCAACAGGGCCGGAGCTAACTAAAGCGAGATAGGAGCTTGCCTTATCTTTAGCGGCGCTTGAACCTGAAATGACATCGCCAATTCCGGTTGATTCACCGACGGTGACGTATCCGGTAGCCGACGACGCGTAGACCTTAGGCTGTAAAAGGGAATAGCCGAACCCGAGGAGAGCACCTACGAGCATGCCAATAAGCAAATATTTGGCATTGACTCGTACCATGCGCACGAAATCTAGAACTGTCATAAAAGAACCTTTTGAGGGTGGAAGCCAGCGATGTGCGGACTGATTTTAGGGCAATCTTAGCACCAGTTTTGTCCCTAAGTAGGGGACAAGCATTTGTTCAAATGAAAAGTAATGCCTTTCATAGCAGATGCTGATTTTTCATAGGCTCCTCAACGTTTCTCCCAGCGAAAGAGAACTTTTAAAGAACCTTGGGAAGCGTGATTTATTTCTTGAGGAGGCCGAGCAGATAGCGACCGTAGCCACTTTTGACCAAAGGAGATGCAAGTTCCTCCAGGCGTTTGTCATCTATATAGCCCATACGCCATGCAATTTCTTCAGGGCATCCGATGGATAACCCTTGGCGTGCCTGCACCGTTCTAATGAAGCTGGTGGCATCGGCTAGCGAGTCGAAAGTTCCGGTATCAAGCCACGCGGTGCCGCGGGGAAGTACCTCAACCTGCAATTTATTTTTCTCTAAATAAACCCGATTCACGTCGGTAATTTCTAATTCACCGCGAGGTGAAGGTGCAATATTTGAGGCGATTTCTACGACGTCATTGTCATAAAAATAAAGACCGGGAATAGCGAAATCACTTTTAGGATTTTCGGGCTTTTCTTCAATTGAAATAGCTTTAAAATTACTATCGAATTCGACGACGCCGTAGGCGCGAGGATCTGCCACGCGGTAACCAAAAACAGTTGCGCCATCAATCTTGTTGTACTTGCGTAACTGGGTTCCCAGACCAGGGCCATAGAAAATATTGTCGCCGAGGACGAGGGCTACAGGTTCGTTGCCAATGTGCTCTCTGCCCAGAATGAAAGCTTGTGCAAGTCCGTCCGGAGAAGGCTGAACTTTATAGGAAAAGTTCACGCCAAATGGAGAGCCGTCACCGAGCAAGCGGTAAAACTGGTCTTGATCTTCGGGGGTGGTAATAATCAGGATGTCTTGGATTCCCGCAAGCATCAGGGTGGAAAGCGGGTAGTAAATCATGGGCTTGTCGTAAACAGGAGTCAACTGTTTAGAAATACCTAAAGTAATGGGGTGGAGGCGACTGCCTGTGCCACCAGCTAGAATAATTCCCTTCATGATTCATATTGTGTCACGAGAATCAATAAAACATTTCAATTCATAAGTGAGTCAATAAATATTATCTCCCGTACCATATAGGGCATGGGAAAAATCTTAGTGACCGGCGGAGCCGGCTTCATCGGTTCAAACTTTGTTCACCACCTCCTAGAGAACACAGATCATTCTGTGACGGTGCTCGATAAGATGACGTACGCAGCTAACGAGAAGTCTTTGGAGGGGCTGGACCCTTCGCGATTTGAATTAGTTAAGGGGGACATCGCAGACCGAAATACTGTAGACCCCTTGGTGGACGAAGCCGATGCCGTTGTCCACTACGCCGCAGAATCCCACAACGATAACTCTCTGAACGATCCCACGCCGTTCATCCATACCAATCTCATCGGAACTTTTACCCTGTTAGAAGCCGTACGTGAGTATAAGACTCGCTACCATCACATCTCCACCGACGAGGTGTTTGGTGATTTAGAACTGGATGACCCCGCCAAATTCACGGAAAAAACTCCCTACAATCCGTCGTCGCCCTATTCATCTACTAAGGCGGGGTCAGATCTTCTCGTGCGCGCGTGGATGCGCTCGTTCGGCATCGAGGCGACTATCTCTAACTGCTCGAATAACTACGGGCCTTTCCAGCACATCGAAAAATTTATTCCCCGCCAAATCACCAATATTCTTTCGGGTATTAGACCCAAGTTGTATGGAGAAGGGTTGAACGTTCGTGACTGGATCCACGCCTCGGATCACTCCTCTGCGGTGCTGACTATCTTGGAAAAAGGCAAGCTGGGGGAGACCTATCTCATTGGTGCTAACGGCGAAGAAAATAACATCACGGTATTGCGCACTATCTTGCGCCTGATGGGTCAGCCCGAAGACGCTTTTGACCATGTAGTTGACCGCCCCGGGCATGATTTGCGGTACGCCATCGATGGCTCTCGGCTGAGAGAAGAGCTGGGGTGGGAGCCACGATTTACCAATTTTGAGTCGGGGTTGGAAAACACGATCGAATGGTACGCCGAGAACCGAGACTGGTGGGAACCTCTCAAAGCTGAGGTTGAAGCTAAATATTCCAAGGTAGGCCAGTAAAACATGACTAAAGAGTTAGCGGTACACACCACCGATATCCCAGGTCTGCTCATTATCGATTTGCCGGTGCACGGAGATAACCGCGGTTGGTTCAAAGAGAACTGGCAGCGGGAGAAACTCGTTGCGCTAGGTCTTCCTGATTTTGGACCGGTGCAGAATAATATTTCTTTCAATGCGGCTCGTGGAACAACTCGCGGTATTCACGCTGAGCCCTGGGATAAATTTGTTTCAGTTGCCACGGGCAAGATTTTTGGTGCCTGGGTGGATCTCCGCGCTGGGGATTCTTTGGGTAAAACCGTTACCGCTGAGCTGGGTCCTGATACGGCTGTGTTCGTTCCTCGCGGCGTCGGGAATTCCTTTCAAACCTTAGAAGACAACACTGCCTATACCTACCTGGTGAACGACCATTGGTCGGCAGACGCTCAAGGGGAGTATTCCTTCCTTAACCTTGCGGATGAAACGGTGAATATTTCGTGGCCGATTCCGCTAGAACAAGCGGAATTATCAGAAAAAGACAAGAATCATCCGCGGTTAGCAGATATCCAACCCGTTCAGCCCGCGCCACTTCTCATCGTCGGTGCCGGTGGGCAACTCGGAAAAGAATTGCAGCGTCAGTTGACCGAGCAGAATATTCCTTTCATCGCTGCAGGTAGAGCTGAAATTGACCTGGCTAATCCTTCCTCATGGGCTGACCGGTATCGATGGCGTTCAATGCGCGGCATCATCAATGCTGCGGCTTTCACCGCCGTTGACGATGCAGAAACCCCTGAAGGACGACGCGCGGCGTGGGCTGCCAATGCCACGGGAGTTTCTGCGCTTGCACAGGTTGCTCGCGACGCTGGAATTCCACTGGTGCATTTTTCCACCGACTACGTCTTTGATGGAACGCTACCGGTGGGACAAAAATATGCTGAGACAGATCCGGTCTCTCCTTTGGGCGTTTATGGCCAATCTAAAGCTGCCGGTGAATTTGCTGCTCAGGGTGCGCCGCGGCATTTTGTAGTGCGTACCTCCTGGGTGATTGGTGATGGGAAGAATTTTGTGCGAACCATGCAATCGTTGGCGGAGCGTGGAATCAATCCGGCGGTCGTCAACGATCAGTTTGGGCGCCCCACTTTCACGCAAGAGCTAGCTACTGCCGCACTTCACCTGCTAGATTCCGGGGCGGAGTACGGCATCTATAACGTCACCAACTCTGGTCCCGTTATCTCGTGGGCAGATCTTGCAACTCAGGTCTTTGAACTTTCAGGGCATGATGGCGGGCGGGTCTCTCCTACCTCTACCGCAGAGTATTTTGCCCACGTAGAAACGTTTGCGCCCCGCCCCACCAACTCTGCATTGAGTTTGGAGAAGATTACGGGAACAGGTTTCACCCCGCGCTCTCACGAAGAGGCATTGGAAACGTATCTTCGGGAACACTAGAAGATTGTGAAGTAGAACGCGCCGAAGGCTGCTTGGGTTATCTTGCAAATTTCGGTGTGAACCCGTCATAATAGGAGAGTTGTTCACACAGTAGAACAACAGCCAAGGCGGTGGAATATCGTGAGGAAACTCCGATAGGTCCGAGACCGACGGTGGCTGAACTGGAATTTATTTTCTGGCGTCAGTGCACTGCTTGGCGCAATAAATATCCAGTGAAAGGAGTATCTCATGGCAGATACCACCAAACTCGCAGCAACCCTACGCGAAGACTTCGGCAAGGGCTATGCACGTCGCATCCGCATGGCTGGCGACATCCCCGCAGTAATCTACGGCCACGGTGAAGAGCCCAAGCACGTTGTACTGCCCGGTCACGCAACCACCCTTGCAGCACGTAACGCGAACGCTATTCTTGACCTGGACATCGAAGGTGATTCCACCCTCGTTATGATCAAGGACATTCAGCGCCACTCCATTCGTCCTGAAATCCAGCACATGGACCTCATCCTCGTGAAGCGCGGCGAACGCGTTGAGGTTGAAGTACCTTTGACCGTTCAGGGTGAAGTTGCTGAAGAAGCTATCGCTAACCAGGAAGAAACCGTTCTTCTTGTTGAAGCTGACGCTCTCAAGGTTCCCGAAGAAATCGTTGTTGACATCGAAGGCCGCAACATCGGTGAGCACGTTCTTGCCGGCGACATCAAGCTTCCCTCTGGCGTTACCCTCGTTGCAGACGAAGAACTGCTCGTTGTTAACGTATCCGAGCCCCAGGAACTTGACGTTCCTGAGCCCGGTGAAGAAGGCGAAACCGACGCTGAAGGTAACCCCATTGAGCTGGACGAAGATGGCAACCCCATCGAACCTGAAGCTCCTGAGGGCGACGTCGTCGAGGCATCTGAAGAATCAGATCAGGCTGGCGAAGCACACGATTCAGACAACTCCCAGGACTAATGTTTTAGCTTCAAGCTAGAACACCATTGGTGTGAGAGATGGCCCGTACCCTGCAGAGCAGGTGCGGGCCATTCTTGTGAGGAGAATTCTTTGCTGGAAAATCTAAAACGTAAACTAGCTGATATAACTGAAAGCTCTAGGGAAAGAGAAAAGATGAGCGACGCATGGCTGATTGTGGGCTTGGGGAACCCGGGCGCTGAATACGAAAAGACTCGCCATAATATTGGGCAGATGGTTATCGACGAGTTAGCAACTGAGGTGGGCGGCTCTTTCAAGCGGCATAAAGCCCGAGCAATGGTGCTAGAGGGACGACTGGGCATGGGCGGGCCCAAAGTTATTTTGGCAAAGCCACTCACTTATATGAATACCTCAGGTGGGCCGGTGGCGGGGCTTGCACAGTTTTATGGCATTGATCCAGAGAAAATTATTGCGGTACATGACGAGCTGGATATCCCTTTTGACACGATCAAGCTGAAAATCGGTGGGGGAGAGGGTGGTCATAATGGACTGCGCGACATGTCTAAGGCGCTGGGCACTAAAGATTATTACCGAGTCCGTGCTGGAATCGGGCGTCCACCCGGGCGGATGCAGGTCTCAGATTTTGTGCTGAAGCCCTTTTCCTCCACAGAAGCAAAAGAGCTTCCTTTCTTAGTGGGTAATGCCGCAGACGCCGTCCAATTGCTGATTTCCGATGGTCTGGTAGCAGCCCAACAGAAATTTCACTCGGCATCATAAATTTTTTGCCAGACGCCGTGCCGCTAGGGGGGGTAAGCGTTCTCAACTGAGCTTGCCCTTACTACACAATTTTGCGCGCGGGGAATAAGCTATAAAAATATGTCGTTATGCCAAGAGAGCATGAACACGCGTAGATAATCGTCAATAAAAGGAAGAGCACGTGAGCACTAAATACGCTTTGCCAGAGAATACCCCTCTGAACAATGAAACCGTGATGAAGCTTCGTCAAGACTTCCCCATCCTTTCTCTGGAAGTGAATGGTCACCCGCTCACCTACCTCGATTCCGGTGCTACCAGCCAGAACCCGGTTCAGGTTTTGGATGCCGAACGGAACTTCTACACGGGTGCTAACTCAGCGGTTCACCGCGGGGCACACACCCTGGCTGTGGAATCGACTGACCTCTTCGAAGAGGCCCGTCGTGTAGTTGCCGAGTTCGTTGGCGCCCGTGAAAACGACATCGTGTGGACGGCAAATGCTACTGAAGCGCTGAACCTGGTGACCTATTCTTTTGCGAATGCTTCTGAAGGGCTCGGGGGAGAAGCTGCTCAAAAATTTGCGCTCCAAGAGGGCGACGAAATCGTTGTGACCGAACAGGAACACCACGCGAATCTCATTCCTTGGCAGCAGCTTGCCAAGAAAACCGGTGCTACCTTGCGCTGGATTCCAGTGCTTGAAGACGGAACCCTCAACTATGAGGAAGCCGAAAAGGTCATCACCGCACGCACCAAAGTCCTAGCTTTTACCCATGTGTCTAATGTGCTGGGATCGATTACAGACGTCGATTATCTGGTGAAATTAGGTCGCCAAGCAGGCGCATTTATTGTGCTCGACGCGTGCCAGTCGGTACCTCACATGCCGGTCAACTTCCGCGAACTAGATGTAGATTTTGCTGCCTTTTCAGGTCACAAGATGCTCGCGCCAACCGGTATCGGCGTTCTATACGGTAAGAGCGAGCTCCTCAAAGATATGCCACCTTTCTTGACCGGTGGTTCTATGATCACCAAAGTCACCATGACACAAGCTGAATTCATGGCACCTCCCACCCGCTTTGAAGCAGGTACCCAGAAGGTATCTCAGGTGGTTGCACTTGCTGAGGCGGTACGATACCTGAGCCACCTCGGCATGGAAAACGTTCACGCCTGGGAAGCAGAACTGGGCAAACGTCTGGCTCAAGGCGTCAGTGAAATAAGTGGTGTGCGCCTGCTGGGGCCGGCCGTCGGTATGGAGCGAGCCGGAGTTGCTGCAGTACACGTCGACGGCGTGCACCCACACGACGTCGGACAGATTCTTGATACCGAAGGTATCGCCGTTCGAGTAGGGCACCACTGCGCACAGCCGCTCCACCGGGCGATGGGGATTAACGCCTCAACCCGCGCGTCGGGCTACATCTACAACACCACCGACGACGTCGACCGGTTCTTGCAATCCCTCGCCACAGTGCGCCCCTACTTCGGCATCAACGACTAATATCAAGCTTTTCTAGGAGTAACGATGAGCGGACTCGAGTCCCTATATCAAGAGATTATTCTTGACCATTCCAAGCAGCGCACCGGTGAAGGGTTCGTAGATCCTGGCACGCATGCCAGCGCCGATAACCACCAGTACAACCCCACCTGCGGCGATGAGATCAACCTCCGCGTTGAGCTCTCGGATGACCGCCAGACCATTGAAAAAGTATCGTGGGAAGGGGACGGCTGTTCCATCTCGATGGCATCTGCCTCAGTTCTATCCGATATGGCTCCAGGAATGAGCTTGGGAGAATTCCAGGAGATGGTGGACAAATTCCGCGAAATGTTGCGCTCGCGCGGACAGATTCAACCCGATGAAGAGTACTTTGGCGACGCTGCTGCTTTCGCAGGTGTCTCGAAATTCGTAGCACGCGTCAAATGTGCAATGCTTTCGTGGGTTGCGGCTGAAGAAGCCACCAAAGAAGCCACTGTAGCGAAGTAAACTTTTTCAGCCTGTATAGATGACGGCGGTTGCAGCAGGAGATGCAACTGCCGTCAGTGTGCGTGCCAAGATAATATGTGACCCACCAGCATGAACGGCATCATATTTTGTCCCCATCCGCTCACGATAGGGGGGGTATACTGTCCACCAAACTAGGCGCAAGAGGTTTCGGCATGTCAGCTCCTATGTGGCGTAATATTATTCGCACACTCGTTTTTGACTAAGGGAATTTATGAATATCGGTTACGCAGCAGGCGCTTTTGATCTTTTCCACGTAGGACACCTTAATATCCTCCGTGAAGCAAAAAAGAACTGCGACTACCTCATCGCAGGCGTGGTTTCAGACGAAATGCTAGAACTGACCAAGGGTCGCAAGCCTATTGTGCCTCTGGCAGAACGCATGGAAATTGTCTCCCACATCGACTTCGTGGACGAAGTACGCGCGGAGACCGTCAAGGATAAGCTAGAGACCTGGGAATCAGTCAAATTCAACACCTTCTTCAAGGGTGATGACTGGAAAGGCACTCCAAAGGGTAAAGATCTCGAAGACCGCTTTGCTGCGGTAGGCGTGAACGTCGTGTACTTCCCCTACACCGCACACACTTCTTCTACGAAGCTGCGCGCAGCTCTTGCAGCGCTCACCCCCAACGCTGCATAAAATCTAATAGCTAAAGCTCAAGGGCGGTTCCTGAATTTTCAGGAACCGCCCTTGAGCTTTAAGATTTATAGGTTTAAAACCGGAAATTACTTCTGCTGAAGCCACTCTTCGATGTAACCACCGAGTTTAGTCATTACTTTACCCACGTAAGGCTCAGCGGCAGCAGCAATCTTCTTGCCCACCAACGGAATACCACAGGAAACTTCACCGGAAACATTAATAACGGTCTGCTCGCCCTGAGGAACCAACTGCTGTGAAGCCTTAGCGGTCACAGGCATGCCCGTAACATTGATTTCTGACTCTACGGTGCGCGCACCATCTGCAGCGGGCGCAGACACAGAATCTACCTGAGTCATCTTCAGACCTTTAGAGACAAACTTCTTTGCCATATCAGGCACACGATCTGCACTCACCGCACGGGTTGAGGTCGCTGTGAAAGCACCCGAAGGATCGCCGTCAACGGAGAAACCTTCAAAACCAATCTTCAACTTATCGCACACAAAACGTGCGAAATCCTCAGACGCAAAAGCCTGTGCAACCTGATCAACAGTTGCGTTTACAGTGGTTGTTTCATTAACAGCCATAACACGTACCTCTCTATGAAATGAAAGCACCCATCGGTGCTCTATCTTCTAATATCTTATACGGAATACGCACAAGGCGCCCAACACGATATGAGCTATAAGCTATCGCATTGAGCGCCCGGTAGAAATCATCAAGCTCTCTAGAACCTGGCGGAATAGGTTATGCCGCCAAAACTATCTCAGACTAACGAGAAAACTTCTCTCCTACGATTCCCAAAACTACTTGCTTCCAACGACGAGCAAACTTGCGTACGTCGTGGCCGGGGGAGGGGGCAAAAGTTTCAAAAACCTCGGAAAGCCGAGCCGATGCTTCGTCAGCACCAGGACGACGACGGGAACCACGATATTTCTCTGGGTTCGCCAAGGCGTCATCTAGCTTCTGGTGCAGGTCCTTGGCATCCTGAGCAATAACTGTCTCACCATAAGACTGCATCACCTTGGAGAACTCAACCTGGTGGTTATCTACCACTTCCTCAAGCTCAGCCTGGCGAGGAACAGAAATTGGAATAACTCCGACTTCGCGCGCGTCCAAAATTGAACCGGGACCGCCCTGCACCAGTACGGCGGTAGCATTCTCGTAGATCTTAAGCAGATCTTTACGAGGCATGCGGTCTACGTTGTCGGTGGAATTACGGGGGCCTTCCGTAAAACCATGCTGAAAGAGGCAAGTTACCTCAGGATGCTGAGTCAGGTAAGACTCAACCCAACCTACCAATCGATCAAATTTGTGATAGTCAGTTCCAATGGAAACCACAAGATCGTAATGAGGCACGTCCTCTTCCACAGGTTTCTGGGGATCGCTGCGTGTTGCCATGCGATTAATCTACTTTCTAAGAGATGGAGTGAGTAAGCAAAGAGTGAGGGAGCTACATAATCGCGCCGATATTAACCGACTCGGGGAATGCCTTCTGTTGCTCTTCCCATTGAACAACAAAAAGGTCGCTCATGGGGTAGCATAAGCGTCCGCTCATTGTCGGCATCGTGATGCGATCGTAAGCTTCGATAAAGACAGTGCGAATGCCTAGAATCTTTGCCACTGCGAAGAAAGAAACTGCGACAGCAGCACCAGACGTGATGACGACGTCGGGCTTCTCCCTGCGCAGAGTACGCCAAGCGACTCCCACATTGCGCACGGCATTTGGAATGTTGCGAGTAGTGGGGAAATAAACCCAATCAATCTTCTCGCCGTCCAACGCCGCTTTTACCTCAGGTAGCTCAAAAGTTGCCCAGGTGCGATCGTGTTGTTTCCAGAACTTATCAATAGCGATGAGCTGGGCAAGGTGACCGCCCGCGCTCGCTACATAGAGTGCTTTCATTGTGTTGTTATCCCCCAAAGATGTGTTGCTTAGGATGCCAGATAGACGTATTCGATATCGGCGTGTGAAGTGCGTGCTGCGAGCTGGGCAAATTCACGAAGTTGTGCGGAATCGGTGGAAGAATCCACCACGATAAGAGCTGCCCCTAGATTTTCAGCCGCTGAGAGAACCTCAGAGAACCCTGCTTCATGAGAAGCGACAACGACGGTTGGCTGATCAGCTACTGCCTGGAATGTCGGCTCATTGGAAAGCGCCGTTGAGATGGAGTCGGTGAAATGAACGTTTTCCTGAGAAATAGATTCACCCACGACCGAAGCATACTGCTCTGCCAGCTGAGGGGTCGGCGAGTAGACGATGACTCCGCGGTGATCTTCTGAAGAAACATGTCCAACGGGAGCGCCCAACGCCATCATCGCACGGCGAGTATCCTCCACCTCAGAACCTCGACGAATTTGAGATACAGGACCCTGAACGGCTTCTTCTGCGCGGTCAGCATGAGTTAACTTACGACCACGAGAGTCTGCAATCCATGCCAAAACAGCTCCAATGAGAAGACCGAGGCAAGCACCCACCAAAGCAGTCTTGAGCATGCCCAGGTTCTGGGATGCCTGAGGAGCCTTAGCTTCGCTGATAACACGGCCAGCTTCAGTGTTCGTCAGCTGAATCTGAGCAAGCTTTTCAGTCAGAGTTGCCTTGACCTGCTCTGAAGAATCCTTAGGAAGATTATCCAGTTCTTTCTTAGCTTCCTTAGCAGCGGCGTCTACGCGCTCCTGTGCTGCTTCGGTGCGTACCTTCAAGTAGGACTTCGCGATGGAGTTAGCGTAAAGCGCTGCGTCTTCGGGATTATCTGCAGTTGCAGTAATATCCATGACTTCGGTACCGGAGTGAGGTGCTACCTCAACGTTGTGTACCAAACGTGAGACGAGCCCTTGGTCGTTGACGTCGATTTCCTTAGCAGCTTCTTCAGCTACTTCACGAGAAGCGGCAACGCCTGCTTCTGTATCAATCTTCAGAGTGAGCTGGTTGCTTGCCAATGCATTGGGGTCTGGCGAGACGGGGGTCGCCAAAACGGTAGCGGTTGCTTGATATTTGGGAGTTGCTGCAACCGAAGCCAGGGCGCCTAAGATAGCGCCAATAATGACGGCGGTCAGAATAATCAAAGGATGACGAAGCATCTTCTTGAGCTGGTCGGAGAGCGAAACTGCCCCTACCGCCTGATTTGAACGCTGCGAATCCCCACTCGCTCTGCGTGCTGCTACTTTAGCCATGTTTAGTTGCTCTCTTTCGATGCAAAGTGTTTACCAATTCTTTTTTTCTTTTTTCGAGATTTGAAAATCATCTCGACGCCCATCGCGTGTCTAAAGACGTAGAGCAGGATGCCGTAGATCGGAATCACGATGGCCGCGTAGACAAAGAGTTGAACCCAGCCCATCCCCATGAACCAAGTCACTCCTAGCGCGCCCAAAAGAGGTACCCCCACGCCTGCAAGCATGATGGGGAACATTTCGGTGGGTTTTGCGCTAATACCTACTAATTTCAGAACTTCATAGGAAGCCAAAGCGGTATCCACCAGAATAGCTGTGGCCCATGCCGTTACTGCTCCCCAAATCCCATAGGTAGGTACCAAGAGGAAATTTAGGATGAACGAAACAGCCAGCGAGGACAGCTTGTTATAGAGTTGCCACCGCGACTTACCGCTCATCAGTAGAACTGACTGGACACCGCCGGCTGCCATCATAATCATCATGGCAGGGCAGATCACCCAGAGAATTCCTGCGCCCCGGTCGAATCCCTGACCAAAAACGGTCATGAGAACAGGTCCGAAGAACGCCAACGTGATGTAGAAGGGCCATCCAATTGCGATGAGGGCTCTGGTGTTTCCTAAAAAGATACGACGGGCTTTATCCAATTCGTTGGTGGCGATAGCCGCGCTGATAGAGGGACCGGTCACAATTCGACCGGTGTGTTCTACCATCACGCCCATGCGCACCATACGGTTGACGGCGCCGTAGATACCCGAAGCGACAACGCCGCCATATGCTGCCACAAAAAGTACGTCGATCCATTCGAGGATGGATTCAACCACTGCAGAAACACCGCGTGCGGCGCTAAACCCCCAAAAGGTTTTGGCGGTCTCTGCAGGAACGCTACCTTCTGCGACATCGTCTTCAGCGCGCGGCATGTATTTGCGAACCAAGACCAGGGCGATCAATCCAACAACCACCACAGGAATTGCCCATGCCAGTGCCAAAGACAACATTGAGCCAGCCATGCTTACTACCAGCAACACTGCCAGAATGCGCAGAGTGGGTAGCAGAACATTCTGGAGAGCGGTAAAAGTAACCACTCGGTTGAGACCGCGAAGCACGCCAAAACAAATTGTCATGGCGGCAGCGGCAATCAAGAACGGTGCGGAGACATTTACTGCCACCCGGTAGTCATGATCTAGTGACGGAGTCAGTGCCGGCAAAGTATAAATGAGTGCCACTACAGTGAGCCCGATAGCAATGCACAGCGAAGGAATAGTCGCAAAACGAATCAAACGCGGTATTGCCGAGTAACGACCCACCGCCCGCTGGGCAGAAACCGTACGAACCAAACCCGTGTCCGAGCCAAAAACCGAAAGCGACGTGCCAATCGTGAAAAGCGCCATCACCTGGAAAAATAGACCCGCGCCAGCTTCGCCTAGCCCGTGCGTCACTACTAAGGTAGCGACGAACGCCGCGATTGCTCCATAGACTACGAAGAGGGATGAAAATGCACCGCTCTTAGCAAGTGAGGGCATTAAATCCCCTCCCCATTAACTTGAGATCTCATAATCATGGTCAGACACAGCATCATGGCTGCCATCTGCATAATGTCAAAGCTGTAGAAGATAAAGACGCAGATCGCAGTGACAGGTACCGAATGAATCCATAGCCCAGCTGCAGACTGCACATCCCAGGTGGAGATGATGGAGGAAAGCATGAAGATGACAAACAATGCAAGCCCCACTAACCCAAAGCAGAACATCAGAGCCCACAGGTAACCCTGGGTGCCCATAGAAATACCAATGGATACATTCATTCGAGACGTGCCGTAGCCGACCACAGGCGACTGCATGACGGCGTCCCACGTTGCCTGATACAGCGAAGCACGACCGCCGGTAGAATCTGAATATTCCTGGCGGCCAAGAATCTTGGCAATAGCACCTGAAGCAAACAGACCTGCGACAGCAAGCGCTGCAGCGACCACCGAGTAGAAAGCGACTTTCAAGTTACCGCTGAGTACATAGCGAAGCACTACATACACCACGGCGATGCCCAAGCCAATGAACATTCCACGGTTACTGGTAGCGATGGCAGGCACCAAGCCCAAAATAATGGAGATACCCAAAATAATTTTGGTGCGAAGCTTATCGGCTGCCATCAAGGTGGCAATCACGACCGGCGTCAAGAAAGTGAACGCCAGCCCCCAGCTATTAGCGTAAGGAAACGGTGCCGACGGGCGAATATATGGCTCAGGAGCGCCCCAAGGTAACTGGATTTCAGCCAGCGGTGGCATGACGTAGTCACGAACCAATTCGTTCTGTTTCAACCCGCCAGGAAGCAAAAAGCTCATAGGGGTAGTGAGGCGGAACTCTGGGAAGAGCAAAGCCAAATAGCCCAAAATCACCACGGTGTACCAGACCGTGACAAGACCGCCCATCAGCCCTTGATTGGTGATAGATGTACGTGCATTGAAGAAATACACGCCGTAGATACCTACGTTGAGAATATTTACCCAACGAAGTCCCCACGCCAAAATATCGCTACCCCCGTGAAGGGATACTGTAGACACCACGCACCAAAAAATAAGGGCAAACCAAATCCACTGTGTCTTGTAGACCAAGATGTTTCTGCGCACCACCATATAGAAGACCATGATGATGGCGAGAATAGTAGGGGCAAACTGACCCAAGCCAAGAGCCCAGATCAGAGGAAAACCATACAGAAGAGTATAAAGAGGCCAGGCAGGTAACGCTGGAATCTTTGAATACGCTGAATCAACAGAGCTTCTTGCAAAGCGTTCGCCCTGTTGAGGCATAAAGAGGGTGGAAAGCATTAGACGCCTTAAAGACCGCGACCGGTTTTGTTGACCAGATCGAGAAGGGTCTGTGGCTTGATAACGCCGGTGGAAACAACATAGGCTGCCCATCCGCGCAACTGCGCAGGGTTGCGACGGAGGGTAGATTTAGCGTACGCCTTAGCCATTTCGCGATTGCCCAAAGCCGCATACGCAAACGCAATCTGACCCGCGATGCGAGCAACGCCCTTGGGGTGACGTTCGAATTCAGGAAACTTGCGCAACATGTAGGTTAGACCGTCAATCATTGACTGCCATTTACCGGCAAAGAAGGAGGGGCGATCCCACAGTACCAAAATGAGTGCCTCGGGAACGGAAGCTACCGGACCGAACCGGGTGGCGCGCAACAACAAGTCGTAGTCTTCACCGTAAGCCGCCGGAAGATCTTCATCTACGGGGCCAATTTTGCCAGAAGTCAGCAGATCTTCACGACGGTAAAGCATTGCTGAAGGGTGAATCTCGGTAATGCGGGAAATCAAGAAGTCATCAAAAGTTGCGGTAGCGGGTGCAAGGCGTTCAATATCTTGCCCACCTGAGCGCACGGTAATACCGGAAGAAATGGCTGAAGCTTCAGGGGTCTTTTCCCATAGCTCGATTTGCTTGCGAATTTTGGTGGGGTACCAGTAATCGTCGTCGTCGCAGAAACCGATGAATTCACCGGTTGCGGTGGAGATACCAGTATTGCGACCACCTGCAAGACCTTGCGGACCGTTGTTCAGAACGGTCTTCAAAGTGCGGTTCGAAGGAATCTCTAAATCGGAGAGCGAATCGATTTCCACATGGTCAAAAACAACAATGACCTCGATGGGGCCTGCGTAGTCCTGCTCAAAGATGGAGCGGACGGCGGTGCGCAAGAGCTCAGGGCGCGAACCAATAGTTGCAATAACTGCTGAAACCTGAGATGTAGTCATGTTTATGCCTCCTGGGCGGGCTGCGAGAGTGAAATAAATTTACGGCGCATTGAGAGCGCTGTAGTTGCGAAGTTAGCCAGGAATAGAAGTCCGTAGACCACGATGAAGCCCCAACCCCATCCCCAGAAAATGAAGATCCAGCAGAAAGTGCCGGCATCCATATGTAGGTTGATGAAGGAGCGCATGGTTCCACCGGCTGGAGGGGCAGCTGTTTTGCGCTTGGTGCGCAACTGCTCCGCGAGAATCTGGCTCATGAAGTGGCCAACGGTGAGTACAGCAAAAGCCATAGGAAGCCACCACAGAGCCCAGCCGTGTACAGGCCAGTGATCCTGGAAGCGGATGAAACCGACGAGGATTGCCAAATGCTGGGCAGGGGTACGGATGGAATCCACCACGTGATCGAGCCATTCGCCTGCAGGAGATGATGCTCCGGTGACTCGGGCTACCTGGCCGTCGGCAGAGTCCATGGCATAACCCAACGCAAAGAAAACTGCGACTAACAGGGCTGTCCAGAATGAAGGTTCGAGAAAAATCAACGCTAAGATGCCCACGAGTGAGAGGGCAGAGCTGATGGCGGTGACGCCGTTGGGGGTAACTCCAAATTTGACCGCTGCCGCTGCAAAGTAGCGGGCAAAACGACGGTTTACCCAGCGGGTATAGGCGGGAACGCCATGCCCTGGTTTCTGTGCAGCTCCCAAAGCTGCAAGAGTATCTCGAAATCCTGTTGGCTGAGATGAAGATCTAAGATGCGAACTCAAGTGTATTTGACCCATCATGTTGATCCGTTGATAAAGGAAATAACCTTTATATACGGTCGTATTTATCGTTAGCGAGTATGTATGGGCGTAAATTACCCATTGGTATGCAAAATACTACCGATGTGCACGTTAGAAAGCCGGTAGCAACTCCATTTAATCGAGTTTGTGGGGCATTATGTGCCTAGTGAAGTGCTGTTTTGAGCGGTCTACATCACTTAGGTACGTAATCATCATCAAATAAGTGGCGAATCCTGAAGAATTATTCTGACCTTCCAACCCTATATTGGGTGCTCAGATGAAAAGAGAAATCACTATAGAACTGCGGGTCCAAAAGTTTGTCAGAACTTTTGGACCCGCTGTTTTCGCCTGGCATTTCACCAATAAAATATTGATGAAGCTATAGCCTTACTTCTTCAAAGTTGCCTGCATATCAAAGCTCACTCCAGCATTGGACTGGCGGTAACCATGAACTGAAACAGCAATAACGTTCTTACCCTGCTTCAATGAAGAAGCTGGAATGCTAACTTCAAGAGGAGAATTGATTCCCTGATCGTTGGTTTTGGAGCTACGTGCAAGTGAGAAAGGAGTAATCGTTCCAGTCGCCATGTTGTCGCGCTTGACTTCTTGACCATTCACGTAGAGAACAGTGCCATCGTCTGAACGGTAATTTAGAACCAGGTTCTGGTAATCAGCCGGGTTATTGATGGTGATTTCTTTACGAAGGTAAATGGAGGAAGGCTGGCGCCATGGAGTGTTATTCAGCTGAGTCTTCAGACTTGGAACATTCCAACCCATTGGAGTTGCGGCATTACCCCAGGAACGTACTGTGGTGTCGTAATTCTTCCATGTATTGCTGATGAACCAGGGGCTTACCTGATAGTTCCAGTTATCACCGTAGGCAACTGCCACCTTGTCCTCTACTACCGGAGCCGGAGTAGTGGGCGCGGGAGTGGTAGGTGCCGGGGTAATGGGCTCAACAGTAGGCTCTGTTGTAGGTACCGGGGTAGTAGGCGCTGGAGTAGTAGGTTCAGCAGTCGGAGTTGCGGCTGCAGTCGCTACTGCAACCGGAGTAGTTTCCGAGTAGTTACCGGAATCATCAACCGAGCGCACGAAGTACCGTGAATCACCAGTATTCTTAATTTCGAAAGTGGTTTGACCCTTGGGCACAGTTGCAATGACGCGGTTGTTGCGAAGAACCTGGTAAGTAGTACCCGCAGAGGTATTGCTCTTCCACGTCAACTTATCTATGCCGTCCACGGTAGTAACCGCAAGGTTAGAAGGAGCTGCAGCGGGAGTAACGTCTGCAGGGGTATAGCGAGCGAAACCAACGGTATTTTGGACGCCGGAAGCACCCATGGTCTTGGTGATGTCGCCGCCAACCCACAGGTTACCCTTGGAATCAGTAAAGCTTTCCCAAATTCCATGACCCTTTTCACCGGAGATGATGGGGTTGAACTTAGGCAGAACCTGACCGGTCTTCGCATCAAATGCGCCAATGAGGCGAATCATATCGATGTTCTTGTTCTCATTCCACGGACCGTCGTGGGTTTCTCCGCCTTCATAGACCCAGTCGCCACAGTGGCAAGCTCCATAAATAACGTCGCCGTTCTTGGAGATGTCCTGGAAATCGCCACCTGATTTAGTGATGGATGAAGAGAGTCGGCTCATATCTGACGTGCGGTACTGAGCGAGAAGGTGCTCAGCGCCACCGGCAAATACGGTGTCCCCAGCGGTCTGAACATCAAACTGGAAACCCTGCTTACCTTCGGTAGCGGGATTGGTGTAGGAAAGCTTCCAATTCCAATCCTTCAACTTCTTGCCGGTGGTGGGATCAAGAGACGCCAACTTGTACTGAGAATCGGTGCCGTTGGTAGTGAAGTAGCCGGCTGCATATACGCCTGAGCCGTCATCCGCGGCGGAGATACCGTTTACTGTACCGTTGAAGTTTGGACGCCAGTTCCAGTCCACAGAGCCTGACTTCATATCAAAACGGGAAGCATTACGTGCGTAAGCAAAGTTTGTCGAAGTTGCACCCTTGACATGGGTGAAGGAACCACCGATGTAGAGGTAGCCGTTCTTTTCCTGGATGGTCTTAACTACTGAAGCTGCGCCACTGAGACGGTTTTCGACCTTCCAATCAAAAGTATGATCAATTTGACCGGTGGCGGGATCAAGCACAACAAAACCTGCAGCCGGCTCACCATTGACCTCGGTGAATTCACCACCTACAGCAAGCTTGCCGTTGGAGAGACCTTCAATAGCCTTGATCTGACCGTTGAACTTTGGTGTGAAGCCGCGGACTAATTCCTGGGTATCTAGGTCGAATCCAGCGAGGTAACCTTGATCGACTACTTCACCAGAGCGGCTGACAACGTTCTTGAAATCGCCACCGGTAAAGACTGTGTTACCCACCTGAGAAATAGCCTGAACGCGAGTGTTCATTTCGGTAGTTGCACCAGTACCTGACTCGGTGGAGGTACGCCACTTCATGGTGGAGGAGTAGTTATTGGGAAGCTGGGTTTGCTTCTCGGCACCCCAACCCGCATCAGGAATATCCTGGAACCCGGCGTCTGCCTGAGTCAAAGTGGGGCGCACATAAACCTGGGTGAAAGGCATAGCTGAGCGGCCGGTAGGGGTCCACAGGTAGGAAGTGCTTGAGTTGGTGCCGGTGAGGTAAGCACCATAGCTGAATCCAAGCTTCCAGTTGAAATCTGCAGTTGTAGTAAACGACATCGCATTCATGCGATTGTTCCAGTTACCTACGCGGCCGATGCTTGAAGCGTAGCTTGCGTCGCCGTCGTAGCCTGCGGGGTTATCAAAGGAAATATTGGACCAGGAAGCGTAGCCCTGTAGTGCCCATGACCAGCGGTTGGTACGATCGCGGTGCGCACGGACTTCCTGCCATGCAGAACCATCAGTGTTGGCAGCGCGCTTAAAGCGAACACCGTCTTTGAGGTCAGAGGGGGACTTGCCATCGAGTAAGCCGTTGACGGTATCAGAAGGGAGCTGAACGGGCGTGAAAGCATCGGTGCCATCGGGATTAGATGCTAGGTCAGCAGCCTTACCCTTTCCGGCGTATTCTTCACTCCATCCCTCACGGCCACGTCCAATCAGAACCCAGCCGCCGCCGTCAGTTTCCTGGTCGCAGTAAAACTGCTCAGGAGCTTCCATGGCAGGGGTGTACAGCCAATAAGAGCCCGATTTTGAAGAAGGGTCATTTTTCTTGATTTCATAGCAGGATGCTGCCGCTTTATCGCTGGAAGAACCATCGACGGTGGGTGCTGCCTGCGCTACGGTCAGCGGCAACAGCGAAGCGCCCAAGGCGAATGCTGCTGCAGAGGCTGCTACCGAGCGTGCGAGTGATATTTTTTTCATAATTCTTTAGCAATCCGGGTTATTGGGAAAATCGTGGGAGGCAATTTTCCAGCTGCCGTTATCTTCAACAAGAGTGAAGATGTTGAGTGATTTTTTGGGGGTATTGGGGTCGGTCAGCGTGTTGCCAGCGCTGTCTTTGACCTTTACATCGGATGAATCGATGCAAACTTCAAGAACCTTCGCGGGAGCACCGTTGTACTTTGAATCAGCAACTTTGGGCTCACCTACGATTTTAGAGGTCCCCTCCTGCTTCCAGTCATTGGTTCCAAATTCCAGGGCGTTAGCAGAAAATTCATCGCTAGCGCTACCGGTGGAGACCTTTTCAATGTCGGAGACTGTTTTATCATCCAGAGCAAGGTTCGGGGTATTGGTGTTATCTTCCTTGGCGCTACTCGCTGAGTCGCTTTCCTTGTCCGATTTAACTTCTACAGTTCCTACAGCAGTGAGTACTTTTTCGTAAGAAGAATAAAGGTCTTGAGTCTTAGTGACTTGCTCGTTCGAGAGGTCAGTAGATTTTGCCGAAGAGAGAGCCTCAGCACCCGCATAGTTTTCTGAAGGAGCATCCGCAGAGTCTGATTCTTTGTTCTCCGCTGCTTTGGAGGTGGCAGCATTTGCCGAAGGAGATGCCTTCTGTGAGGCGCTCGCCGAGGCGCTGGGTGAGGATGTAGAACTTGAGGTGGATGCTGACGACGATGCCGCGGAGGAGGAAGATTCCGCAGGAGCCGAATCAGTGGAATTGTCGGAGCAACCGCTTAAAAGAAGCGTTGCCACTAAGGATGCCGACAGCACAGCGGGGGCTACCAGCTTTTTCTGCGTGCGATATTGAGTTAAGTACATATGTGCCTCTAAAGTGATGTGGCGATTCAGCCCTCTTGATGAGAAGAGAGCGTCTTTCAGATCAAAATATTTTTATGCTTGCGAGCGATGCGATTTTTCCCTCAGATATTATTTCCTGGGAAAATAATCAGCTGTTCTAATTTTAGATTTGTTGCCTCAGATAATCATTCACCAATTTGTACCCATATATGTGTTGTGGTGGGAGATGTGGACTACAAAATTCAGCATTTTGGGTGGAGAGGCTGGCGAAGAGTATCCGCACCAGCCCCTTGCCTGGGGATAATAAGCTGTCCCTATTGTGGGTTACGCACTTCTCTATCAAGTGCTATTTGAGTGTCAAATGAAATGGGACTGTTGCGCCAATTCGCGTGTGTTTCAACCGCAATTACGTTGGGGCCTTCTATCAGTTGATTAGGCGAAACGTCGATTACAAGAGGAGCGGCAGTTGCACTTGATTGCGACGGCGCTGTGTTTGCATATGTGGTAAAAGTAGGTTGCTGAGCGGAGATATTCTTACGCCCCACTTCCTTCCCGTTAAGGTAAACCACCACTCCATCGTCAGCTACGGTACTAATCTGAAACTTCTTGACTTCGTCCAAAGAATTCACAGAAATTTCTTTACGGAAATAGACACTTATAGGTGATTTATCACCGCGATCGATGACGGTAGCCAAGTTAGAACCACCCCAGCCCAGCGTCGAAACACCTGAACTCCACCCAGTTTCAGTCGTCGCGACGTCCTTCCACGAAGAATCTAAAGCAGCTAGACCGAGTTTGTACTGCCACTGGTCTCCGGTAGAGACGACTTTTTGAGAAATTATCTCGGGAGTAGGAGTTGCTGGGGTTGACGGTGTGACGGGAGAGAGAACCACTGGCGTAGAAGCTGAGATGTTCCCCGCACTATCCATTGCACGGACAAAGTAGCGTGCTCCGTCCTGATGATTCAGAGAGAAAGTTGATTCAGAGGTCGAGCCCACCACACGGTTATCTCGAATAATTTGGTAGACAACACCGCTTTCAGCACTCTTTGTCCAGCTCAATTTATCTGTTGCGTTATCAACGGAAACTTGAAGATTTGTAGGAACCATAGGAGCTGCTGAATCCCGAGGAGCAAATCGGGCAAAACCTACAGTATTCTGCACCCCATAAGCACCGAGTGAAGTGGCGATATCGCCACCTGCCCACAACACACCGTTTGAATCAGTGAAAGATTCCCAGACGCCGTTGCCATGAAAGCCTTTGAGTTGCGGGTTGAACTGGGGGAGGTATTTACCTGTTTCCGCATCCCAAGCACCCATCAAACGAATCTGTTGCACATTGGTTGCTTGATTCCAGGCGTTCTTCCACGAGTCTGCGTCCTGGTACATACCATCGCCGCAGTGGCATCCTGCGAAAACAACTCCGTTGTGGTAGCTCAAATCCTGGAAATCTCCGCCGTCTTTGGTGATGGAGCTAGAAAGACGAGTGAAATTATCTTTTGTGTATTGGGAAATCAGGTGCTCTGTTCCGCCGGTCCAGACTGATCCTCCGACATCCTGAACATCAAATTGATAGCTCCACTCTGGAGTGCGTGCCTCCTCGAAGCTGGGCTTTCAGTTCCACTGCGCTGTCAGCTTGGCATCCACTGTGTTCAGCGAGGCGAGGCGAAACGCTGACTCCGTGCCCACCGTAGAAAAATATCCGGCTGCAAAGACTTGCTTGCCATCTGCGGAGGCATTGATACCGTTGACCGTTCCATTGAACAAAGGGCGCCACGTCCAGTCCACCCCGCCGTTATCCAAGCGGAACCGGGTTGCGTTCTTAGAATATGCAGCAACTGATGACGTATTGCCGCGGGCATGCGTAAAGGTTCCACCTACATAGAGGTAGTTGCCTTGAACATCAAGAGTATTTACTGCTACGACTCCGCCAGTATTTCGGTTTTCTAATCCGATGTTCTACGAAGTGTCAGTGACACCTGTTGCCGGATCAAGCAGCACTAACCCGGCTGCTGGTTTACCGTTGACCTCAGTGAATTCGCCGCCCACTGCCAACTTGCCGTTGGGCAAACCAATGACGTTTTTAATCTGCCCGTTAAAGGTGGGGGTAAAACCGCGTACCAACTCACCGGTATTAACATCAAAACCAGCTAAGAATTGCTGATTCACTACTTCGCCGTCAGCGCTCACCAGATTCTTAAAGTCGCCACCAACGAACACAGTATTTCCGACCTGTCCGAAAGCTTGTACCAGGGTGTTGTGCTCACCCACTACGCCAGTTCCAGTTCCATTGGAAGTACGCCAGCGCATCTTTTCTGAATAACTGTTGGGCAGGGCTCGCTGGGTATTTGCCGGAGTACCTGAATCTGCAATATCCGCAAACTTAAGATCGGACTGAGTAAGTTTAGGGCGCAGAAAGACTTGCGTGAAAGGAATAGCATTGCCAGCTGTGGGAGTAGCACCCCAAAGGTAAGAGGTTGCGTTATTCTCACCGTATACACTAGGACCAAAGGCGAAACCGAGATTCCAGTTCTGAGCTGCTTTGCCAGCAAAAAGAATGGTGTTGACCGTAGAGCTGTACTGAGCAATACGATCCATAGTCCCAGGGTAGGTTTTGCTCCAGGGAGAAGTAGGGCCGTTATCGAAAGAGATATTGGACCAGTTAGCCCATGAAGAAAGCGCCCACGACCAATTCTGAATCTGGTCACGGTGAGCGTAAGAATTTTGCCATTTTGTTCCCGCTTTATCGGTGGCACGGTAAAAGCGCACACCGTCGTCTAGGGCGCTGGGTGCTTGCCCATTCAGGAGGGCATCCACGGTAGTGGATTTAAGCTGAACGGGTGAAAAGGCATCAGTACCATCGGGGTTAGCCGCGATATCTGCTTCATTGCCCTTGCCCTCGTAGGTATCGGTCCACCCTTCACGACCGCGGCCGATCATAACCCAGCCTCCACCATTGGTTTCCTGGTCACAGTAAAACTGGGCAGGAGCGCTCATCTGGGGCGTATAAAGCCAGTAAGATCCAGATTGTGAGGCGGGATCATTTTGCTTGATTTCATAGCAGGACGCCGCAGCGGTGGCGCTGCTCAAACCATCCGCTTTGGGAGACGTAGCCGGCTGAGCTTGTGCTGGAAGAGCTACTAATGAGATGCCGCTCAAGGCGATTAGGGTAGCTGCCGTCATTTTTTGACGTAGTGAAATTTTCATAAAGCCTCATGGGGAAAATGCGAGAGATTGAAAGTGTATGTTTGAGCCGACGGTTGTACGGAGCAACAGACAATGTCATTTTAGGTTACTGAGCGGTAAATAATGCTTAAGACATGAACGGCAACTAGAGCTGATCAACAGCTTCTGCGCTTTTTGTAGAACACTATTGATTTAGTTGTCAGCTCTATATGACAGATGCCCGGGCAGATTCTGCTTTAAAAGCTATGAGCCGCTCGTTGAAAAATCATGAATGATTTTTCAACGAGCGGCTCATTTACCTCACTGAAGTAAAACTAGCGAAAGGGTATCGGCACGTTCCGCACAATGCTCTCAGGTCTTAAATTACTTCTGACCTACGCTGGTGTGTGACGCGGGATCAGTGTGATTCTGCCCGGTTTCGTTACCATCGATAATCTCAGGCTTGACGACAGGCTTAGGGTAGGTAACTACCGGCTGAGCCGTAGGCTGCTGAGTAGGGGCAACGGTGGGTGTAGCGGTTGTAGGTGCGGTTGTAGGTGCGGTTGTAGGAGTCGGCGAGGGCTTCGCAGTAGCCGTAGGCGCAGTGGTGGGAGACGCCGTGGGGCTCTGAGAAGGCTGTGCCGAGGGGCTTGCGGTAGTGGACGGAGTAGGCTGAGCAGTCGGTTCGCTCTTTGCTGCAGTAGCGACAGGGGTTGAAGCGGAGTAGTTTCCAGCTGCATCCATTGCACGGACAAAGTAGCGTGCACCGTCTTCGTGTTCCAACTCAAACTGAGTGGAACGAACGGTAGCAATCACGCGATCATTCTTCAAAACCTGGTAAACAGTACCGGCGTCGTTAACGCCAGACCAAGTCAAGCGATCCTTGCCGTTGGTGGTCTTTACCTGAAGATTGGTGGGAGTGGGAGGAGCTACGATGTCGCGAGGAGCAAATCGAGCAAATCCTACAGTTTTCTGCGTGCCCTTCTGACCCAATGAAGAGTTGATATCTCCACCTACCCAAAGAGTGCCGGTGGAATCAACAAACTGTTCCCAGATGCCGTGACCCCTCTTACCAGAAATTTGCGGGTTGAAGTCAGAGAGAACTTCACCGGTCTCCTCATCAAAAGCTGCGGTGAGGCGAATCTGGTGCACATCGGTTGCCTGAGCGAACGGTGAATCCCAGGTATCTGCACCCTGGTAAATGGCGTCTCCACAGTGGCATGAACCGTAGACGGTACCCTTGTTGACCAAGATGTCCTGGAAATCTCCACCCTGGCGGGTAATAGAAGAGCTCACGCGCTGCAAATCATTTTGGTTGTACGAGTGAATAATATGCTCCGAGCCACCTACCCAAACGGTGTCCTGACCAGCTTTAACATCGAGCTGGAAGCCGGCACTGGGGTTAGTGGACTCGTGAGAAGACTTCCACTGCCAATCGCGCGCAAGCTTACCATCAGTGGTGTTGAGGTCAGCTAGACGGAATGCGGGCGCACCGTTCACAGTTGAGAAGTAGCCTGAAGCGTAGACGTCGGTTCCAGCTTCGTTAGCGGAAATGCCGGTCAACGAACCGTTGAAGTTAGGACGCCAGTTCCAATCCACGCTCTTGTTGTTGAGCGTGAAACGTGCTGCATTCTTAGAGTAGGCGTAGGTATCGGAGGTGCTGCCCTTGACATGGGTGAACTTGCCGCCGATGTAAAGGTAGTTTCCCTGTACGTCGAAAGAGCGAATGCTAACGTCGGTGTTAGCATTGCGGCTTTCCAGGTTCCACTTGTAGGAAGGGTCGATTGCACCGGTGGCAGGATCAAGTACGACGATACCGTTATGAGCTTCACCATTGACCTGGGTGAATTCGCCACCCACAACCAGCTTCCCACCGGGCAGTGCAGCTAGAGCTTTAATCTGCCCGTTGAAAGTGGGCATGAAGGTGCGAACTAGCTCGCCAGTGTTGACGTCGTAACCTGCGATGTAGGACTGTTGAACTTTTTCACCGGTATCAGCGTTTTCAACGTACTTGAAGTCACCGGCGGTGAAAACGGTGTTTCCAACCTGTTCGATAGCCTGAACATAGGTGTGCAATTCGCTGGTGTTTCCCGATGCGGTTTCGTCGCTAGTACGCCACTTAACCTTTTCCGAGTAGCTATTAGGAAGAGCGCGACGGGTGCTTGCTTCGGTGCCCTGATCGCCGATTTGGCTAAGGTTGAGATCCTGCTGGGTGATTTCGGGGCGAACGAACATTTGCGAGAAGGGAGCAGCATAACCGCCGCCTTCGGTCGGCGCCCAGAGATATGAATCCGCTGCTGGTGAACCGGTTACACGGGGACCGTAGAGAAAACCGTTGTTCCACTGGTTAGCGGCTGAACCTGCAAAGAAGATGTTGAATTTTGAGTTAGTGGAGTCCAACGCGATGCGACCGTCGAAAGGGTCGGTTGCCTTATACGCAGTGTTGTCAGCGCCATTGATGACGAGGTTGCTGTAGTGGGCAGGCTGGGTAAATTCCCAGGACCAGTCTTGAATGTTATCGCGGTGCAAACGAATTTCTTGGTTCTTTGAACCATCAATGCTGTTAGCGCGCTTGATGCGCAGACCATCGGCAGACAGCTCGCTGGGAGCTTTGCCATTCAGAAGCGCGTCAACGGTGTTGGAAGGAAGCTGTACCGGTTTGAAGGCATCAGTGCCATCGGGGTTGCTTGCCAGTGAATCTGGGTTGCCGATGCCGTTGTTCTGCGTGCTCCAGCCCTGGCGTCCGCGACCAATCATGACCCAGCCGCCGCCGTCAGTTTCCTGATCGCAGTAGAACTGTGCAGGTGCCGCCATCTGAGGGGTGTAGAGCCAGTATGAGCCTGACTTGGAATCAGGATCGTTTTTCTTAATTTCAAAGCAGGACGCCGCAGCGGTGGCACTTGATTTGCCGTCTGCAGTGAACTGGGTAGTAGATGATTGAGCAGCATTATCTACTGCGCCTGCAGGTGAGATGGGTGCACTAATAGCACCAAGCATCATAAAAGAGCCTGCGATAGAAAACGCTTTTCGCGGAAAGGCGCGTGTCATTATTCCCCCATATAAATCAATAAGTGCGAAGAGCGCTGAACTTTCCTTCTCGGTTGCGAAACCGATTTCCCCGAAGGAAGTTGCGCGCTAAGTCCTTATTGTTGCAGTTTTCGAGCGCGTGTTTGAGTGGAATACGGCGTTTGTGGGCTGTATGGAGAACATGGGGGACAAAAGCATGATGTCCTGATACTTTGGGGCGAAAAGATAGTTTGATAGGCGGTTATGCTATTTAGATTCGCCCCAAATGAGTGAATTTGCCGGATGAAATAGGGACATAGCACAACTAAAGAATGAAGTTTCAAAACGTCTGTGTCGGAACCTGAATCCGCTGCTTTCTCTACTTTCGCTAGAGGTGAGAAGTTCCCGTTTTTTCTGCATCTGTTCCGCGGGCTATGGGATAATAAACAAGCATTTTGAGGCATACTTCGCTAGAAAGAAGCAATTTATGAGTCTGCGGGGTCTTACCGCTCTTCTATCCCACGAACCAGGTTTTGACCGAGTTTCTCAGGCAGCTGCGCAACCGCTGGCTGCCCGAGCAAGCGAGCTCATGATTGGTGCCGTGGACGGCATCCGCCCTGTTCTCTTGGCTGAGATTGCTGAGAAGGTTCGCCGGGCGGGGGAAACTAACTCCACCGTATTAGCGGTGGTGGCGACCGAGCGGGAAGCCGAAGATACTGCCGCTGCCCTCGAATCTTTCTTACCTGCGGAGGAAATTGCGCTTTTCCCTGCCTGGGAAACCCTGCCTCACGAACGTCTTTCACCGCGCACCGATACGGTAGGTCAGCGGCTGACGGTGCTGCGCCGTCTTGCCAGTGGCAAAGCTCCCAGTATCATCATTTCGCCGGTGCGAGCCGTGATTCAGCCGATGGTTTCCGGTCTCGAACTGATGGAACCTGTCACGCTCAAAGTAGGGCAGGAGCGGGACTTTGATTCCGTGGTCAAAGACCTCTCAAATGCCGCATATTCGCGGGTAGACTTGGTGTCAAAACGCGGCGAATTTGCCGTGCGCGGTGGTATTTTGGATGTCTTTTCTCCTGTGGCAGATCACCCGGTGCGTATTGAATTTTTCGGTGATGAAATTGAAAACATCCGGTGGTTCTCCGTCGCGGATCAACGCACGCTCAACCAGGGCGAGCAACCCGACTCAATCACAGCACCACCCTGCCGTGAACTTCTTATTACTCCCGATGTGATGTCCCGGGCAGCACGACTCAAAGGAGACTTTCCTGGGGCTGCCGCCATGCTCGAAAAAATTGCCGGCGGTATTTATACCGAAGGCATGGAATCGCTGACTCCGCTTCTGGTTGAACACATGGTCACGCTCCTGGAAATTCTGCCCGCAGGTTCACTTCCTATCGTTCTAGAACCCGAGAAAGTACGCACTCGTGCAGCTGATCTGGTAGCAACCAACGAAGAGTTTTTGCTAGCCGCATGGGAATCTGCTGCCGACGATTCCAGCGCGCCTATTGATCTCGGACAAAACGCCGCAGGATTCGCCGCCGGTGCGTTCCGGTCGGTGGCGGACGTGCGGAAGACGGCATTGGACCGCAACCTCGGCTGGTGGGGTATGACCGCGCTGGGGGTAGACGATGCTATTGATGACGGGGTTGATTCGCTCACCATAGATGCGCGAGTACCTCATGCATTCGCAGGTAACGTTAGCGAATTGCTCGATGAGGTGAAGAACAAAGTTCGCCAAAATTGGCAGATTATCGCTGTAACCGACGGCCCTGGTTCTTTAACCCGGTTGCTAACAGTTTTCCAGGACGCCGAAATCCCCGCCGCCCGCGTCGACTCCTTGGAAAACGAACCTGAGCCGGGCATCATCGAGTTGACTACAGCCTCAGCAGGTAAAGGTTTCGTGCTGGAGAGCGCCAAAATTGCGTTCTTCACCGAAGCAGATATTTTGGGGAGATCCTCTGCCTACACCTCGCGCGATGCTCGTAGCACCAAGCTACCTGTGCGTCGTCGTAAAAATGCGGTGGATCCGATGTCACTCAAGACCGGTGACTTTGTAGTGCATGAACAACACGGTATCGGTCAGTTCGTTGAGCTAGTCCAGCGCCCCATCGCCGGTGCGACCATTAAACCCGGTCAGCCTAAACCGATGAAAGAGTACCTGGTCTTGGAGTATGCGGCGTCAAAACGAGGCGGGGCAAAAGATCGCCTGTTTGTGCCCACCGACCAGCTAGACCAGGTCTCAAATTACGTGGGTGGCGACGCCCCTACTCTCTCAAAAATGGGTGGCTCAGACTGGGCGAAAACCAAATCCCGCGCTCGCAAGGCAGTCAAAGAGATTGCCGCTGACCTCATCAAGCTATATTCGGCGAGGCAAGCCTCGCGCGGGCACTCCTTCGGGCAGGATACGCCCTGGCAGCACGAGCTCGAAGAAGCCTTCCCTTACAACGAAACACCTGACCAACTTTCAGCCATCAATGATGTTAAAGCGGACATGGAACGGGAAGTGCCCATGGACCGCCTCATCTCGGGCGATGTTGGGTATGGCAAAACAGAAATTGCTGTGCGCGCTGCTTTCAAAGCGGTGCAAGATGGCAAGCAGGTTGCGGTGCTTGTGCCCACTACTTTGCTGGCGCAGCAGCATTATGAAACTTTCAATGAGCGTTTTTCGGGGTTCCCCGTTCGCGTGCGCGTTCTCTCTCGTTTCCAAACAAAGAAAGAATCTGAAGAAACACTCGAAGGTATTAAGAACGGCTCGGTAGACGTGGTAATCGGCACCCACCGTATTCTCTCGCAGAGCACCCAGTTCAAAGACCTGGGTCTGGTTATTATTGACGAAGAGCAGCGGTTCGGCGTTGAACACAAGGAAAAACTCAAGCAAATGCGAACTAACGTGGATGTTCTCGCGATGTCCGCTACCCCGATTCCTCGTACCCTGGAAATGTCGCTGACCGGCATTCGCGAAACCTCTACCTTGGCTACACCCCCAGAGGAACGCCACCCGGTTCTTACCTATGTGGGGGCTCGAACCGACAAGCAGATTTCTGCAGCGATTCGTCGTGAACTCATGCGCGAGGGCCAGGTTTTCTTCGTGCATAACCGTGTTTCATCGATTGAACGAGTAGCGGGGGAGTTACAGCAGCTGGTTCCCGAAGCTCGAATTGCGGTGGCACACGGCAAGATGAGTGAATCCCGACTAGAGCAGATTATCGTTGATTTCTGGGAACGAAAGTTCGATGTTTTGGTCTGTACCACCATCGTTGAAACTGGCTTGGATATTTCTAACGCCAACACCTTGATTGTGGATCAGGCACAAAACTACGGTCTCTCGCAGCTTCACCAGTTGCGCGGTCGAGTGGGGCGTGGACGCGAACGCGCATATGCTTACTTCCTCTATCCCTCAGACAAAATGCTCGGTGAAGTCGCCCTCGAACGTCTCAAAGCTGTGGCAACCCACAATGAACTGGGCGCAGGCATGCAGCTTGCCATGAAAGACCTTGAAATTCGCGGCGCAGGCAACCTGCTCGGCGGCGAACAATCCGGTCATATTGCCGGCGTGGGGTTTGACCTCTACCTACGCTTGGTCGGTGAAGCGGTGGCTAATTTCCACGGGGAGAACGACGACGCCGCACCGGCAGAAATCAAGGTAGATCTACCGGTCAATGCCCACTTACCGCACGAATACGTTTCCTCCGAACGTCTGCGTTTGGCTGCCTACCGGCAAATTGCCCAGGCACTCACCGAAAAGGAACTCGCCGAGGCACACGAAGAGTTGGTGGACCGATACGGTGAAGTGCCGGAAGCTACCGAAAATCTTTTCCGTATCGCTTCCCTGCGTCTGCGCGCTCGCGCTGCTGGTATCAAAGAAATCGTTGCGATGGGGCCTAAGGTTCGTTTCTATCCCGTCAACGATCTTCCAGACTCCAAACAGATGAGACTTACGAGAATGTACCCCGGTTCTTTGCACAAGCAGGTTCCCGGTACCGAACGGTGGCAGATTCTAGTTCCTCGGCCCAAGACGGCGCGCGTAGGCGGCAAAGACCTCCAAGACGAAGCCATGGTTGAGTGGACCAGCGATTTCCTCAAGGCGATCTTCGAAAGCTAGAAGGGTACAGCAAAAGGTCCGCTTCTCTCACCTAGGAGAGAAGCGGACCTTTTATTTATGGACTGAATCTAAAGAATTAGAGCAGGTTCAAATCAGTGCTATTCTGCGCAGTGTGGTTGTTAGTTTTGGAAGAAAGCAAGTGGAAAGAAGCGAACCAAGAGACCATCATCAAAACAACGGAGCCAGTCCAGACCATCCAGCCGCCATCGGGGTAGAAGCCTAGCGTGAAAATGCCGAAGACAAAAATAGCCATAGCAATGACGAACAGCAGGATGTTTTCACCGAGCCGACCTTCGCCTGAGTGCTGGGGACCGCGAGGGTTATCTGCGCCGCGTTGCATGCCGAAAGACTCCACGTTTGAACGTTCTTGTGCATCTTGCTGATTGGTATGTGCCATCAATGCTCTCCATCAGGTACCCGTTCAAAGACGGGGAATGTATGTGTTTACTGTCCAGTATAGGCGGTGGGGAAATCTTATGCACGATGTGTTAATAAAATTTCCCCACCCCTCTACTTCTGCCAGAATTTAGCGGGCCTTGTAGTAGGAGCCCTCGGACGCTTCGCCTGCACCAATAATCGTTATACCCTTTGAAGCACCAATACGGTTGGCTCCTGCTTCAATCATTTCCAGAGCTTGCTCGCGGGTACGGACGCCGCCGGATGCTTTCACACCAATATCCGGCCCCACAGTCTTGCGCATCAGAGCAATATCGGCAGCGGTAGCACCGGAGGAAGAATAACCGGTGGAAGTTTTCACAAAGTCGGCACCTGCTTCAACTGCCGCTTCACATGCAAGAACCTTCTGCGCGTCGGTCAACTCAGAAGTTTCGATAATGACCTTCAGCTTTGCTGCGCCGTCGTGGCATGCCTGGGCGACAGCTGAAATATCGGCAACCAAGGCGTCGCGATCTTCTGCAATTGCAGAGGCAATATTGATGACCATATCGACCTCTTGCGCACCTGCGGCTACTGCAGTTTTTGCTTCAAACGTTTTGACCTCGGTGGCGGATGCTCCGAAGGGGAAGCCCACTACGACACATGCCAGTACAGCCGAGCCCTGTAGCTCATCTGCCAAAACGGGAGCCCACACGGGGTTTGCACACACCGAAGCAAAGCCAAATTTTTTTGCCTCTTTGCACAGACGGCGTACGTCAGCTTCAGAGGCATTCGGTGCCAAGATGGTGTGGTCAATCATTGCCGCGAGTTCTTCACGGGAGAGTTCAGCCATGATTTCTTCTTTCATTCTTTATGTGTCTTATAGACCAAGAGCTGCGCGTACGTCGTCGGCGATTTTGCCCAGCTGTTCTTGCGCTTGCTTGCGCGCCTGCTTCAGATCGTCACCTTCTGCAACGGGGCGGATTACTTCGAGGTAGCACTTGAGTTTGGGCTCGGTGCCGGAGGGGCGAACAATGACGCGCGAATTGTCTTCGGTGAGGAAGCGCATTCCTTCGGTGGGTGGCAAGTTCTCACTACCTGCAGTCAAATCAACTGTTTCGGTGACTGCAGAGCCGCCTAGGGTTGCCGGGGCGTTCAGGCGGAGCGAGCCCATCATAGTGCCAATCAACGAGAGGTCCTCCACACGAATGGATACCTGGTCAGTGGCAAACACACCGTAGTCCCGAGAAATCTGATCCAGAACCTCAATCAGGGATGAACCTTCGTTTTTGAGTTGCTCGGCAAAGAGCGAAACCATCAGACCTGCTGAGATGCCGTCTTTATCTTTCACCGCTTCAGGTGCCACGCTGTAGCCAATTGCCTCTTCGTAACCGTAGGCAAGGTTTTGAATGCGGGCAATCCACTTGAATCCGGTGAGAGTTTCAAAGTGCGTAATGCCAGCAGCACGAGCGATAGCACCGAGCTGGCGGGAGGAAACGATAGAGTTTGCGAAAACCGGAGCGGGGCTCAGCGCTGAAATATCGCCTAAGCGCTGAATCATAGCGACGCCCAGGAGCGAGCCAATCTCATCGCCGCGTAGCTGACGCCACGCGTACACTGCCGGGTCATAGACAGCAAATGCTGCGCGGTCGGCGTCGGGGTCATTGGCAATAATCAAATCTGCATCACGTTCTTGGGCGAGCGCAAATGCCAAATCGAGAGCGCCAGGTTCTTCGGGGTTGGGGAAGGAGACCGTGGGGAACGTGGGGTCTGGCGCAAACTGCTCTTCAACGGGTGCTACCGTCTCAAAACCTGCGTTGTTCAGAACTTCCAGCATGGTTTTTCCGCCGACGCCGTGCATGGGGG
>NZ_LXTU01000072.1:0-10099 GCF_001683935.1 Rothia sp. ND6WE1A
GAATCACCCGGTCGAGCCGCCCCGCCCCACCCCAGACGTCTTACAGCAGCGATGACGACAACCGGCAAATGTTCTCTAAAATCTTCACACGGTTAGGGCGGTTGACCCATTCGTCATAGCGCAACGTCTTGCACCGGGAAATATAGGTATCCGAAACGTCGTCTAGTTCGCGCACCATTTTCTTATTCACAATGAACGTGGAAACTTCCAGGTTCAACGCAAACGAACGCGGATCCATATTTGAAGAACCGATGAAGGTGTAGCAGTCGTCAATAATCATGTACTTTGAGTGCAACACGGTGGGGCCGGGGTATTGGCGAATCTTCACGCCAGCTTTGAGCAGTTCTTCGTAGTAGGATCTTTGCGCCATATTGGGCAGGAACTGGTCGCCCTTCTCGCAGACAATAAGTTCAACGTCGATTCGCGAGAGCGCGGCACTGGTAAGCGCCTGCAACAATGTTGACTCGGGTACGAAGTAAGGGGAACAAATGACGATGCGTTCCTCAGCATTATTAATGAGGTAGTTGATGAGCCGCAGGTTATTTTCGGTTTCAAAACCGGGGCCAGAGGGCACAATCTGAGCTAGCTGACCGTCGTTAATGGTCTGAATATCCGAGTTGATTTCGCCCAGAGGTAGTTCTTTAGTTTCCGAATACCAGTCGGACATGAACACCGCGTTGAGCTCATCAACAATAGGACCCTTAGCGGAATATGTGAGATCCTTCCAGAGCAGACCCCTCTTTTCATTCTTCTTGAGGTCGTAGCAAGCATCAATCGCATTTTGCGAACCGGAATAAGCGATACGCCCGTCAATCACCAAAATCTTGCGGTGGTTACGCAGATCGGGACGTTGCCATTTTCCTCTAAAAATATTGATGGGAAGCATCAGGTGCCACTGAATATCTGATTTGTTCAGCATGCGGCGCAATCTCTTGTACGAGGGGTATTTGCGCGAACCAATCTGATCAATCAGCACGCGAACATTGACGCCGCGTTCCTGGGCGCGAAACAGTGCGTCCCACAGCGGAATCGAAGCACCAGAGTAGGCGGTGATGTAGAACTCGAAGTGAACGTAGTCGGTGGCTTTATCAATTTCCTCCGCCATGTGCAGCATAGCTTCATGGCTATCGGTGTGGAGCTGAAATTCGTTACCACCCACCATGGGGAGCGCACCCAGTCGGTAGTTGAGCCGGGCTGCCACTTTTGCTTCTTCGGGTAGCTCGACGTGCGTGCCCAGCACGGGGTTGACCTCGTCGTCGTCGCCGTTGTCAAGGCGCTCGCGGATCATTTCGTTCATGACTCGCTGACGGGCGCGGCGGTGCCGCGGCAGGTGGGAGGAGCCGAAGAAGAGGAAAGCGATGAACCCGATGTAGGGCACCAGGAAGATTGCCATGAGCCAGCCGAGGGCGACCACGGGTTTGCGGTTGTAGGGGAGCCAGCATAGGGCGATGATACGCACGACAATGTCGATGACCAGTAGCGTAATACCCAGCCAAGTGGGGAGGTTGGTTAAATCCACCATGTTACTCATGAAGTTCACTTCTTTATCATAGCTGACTTGCTGAGATACTTATTTGAGATGTCTGCAGGTGAAGCGGAGGGTAATTTATGACCCAGTATGTAGTTGCAGTTGTGCAATTTTGCAGAACTGCATAAAGTAGAGGGGTGCAAAATTGTGAACCTACGCTTCGAGAGCGACGCCGGGAGCGGACGTGGAAAGCTATCCATGAGGCTGCCGTCGCGCTGGTAAAGAAAAACGGTCTGAAGCAAACAACTACCGATGAAATTGCTGAGCGTGCGGGTATTTCTTCGCGTACCTTTTTCAACTATTTTGCGACTAAAGAAGACGCCGTGTTAGGCCTGCGGGAACCGCAAATTACGCCTGCGATGATTCAGGCGGATCAGGCCCGGCAGCAAAGTTATGTGTTTGACCGAGTAGTGCACCTGCTTTTGGATGTGGTGGTGGAGTCAATCCCTGCCACTGAACACCGACGTTATCGAGAGCTGGGTAAGAAGTACCCCGAGTTTCGCACCCGTTTTAAGGTGTATTTGCTCAAGTGCGAACGTGTGGTGGAGGATTTTCTGCGCACGATTGATTGGCAGGATTTCGCTGCGAATAATCGTCGGGGGCCGTTTAGATTCTTGGAGGAAGGCGCCGAAGTTAACCAGGAGTACTGGGGTAAAGCGCGCGCGTCCGTAACCATTGCTTCTGCAATTTTGCGATATATGGATTTTTCGCAGGGTTTGCCCGAGGGTGAAGCCCGCGACCAGGTGGTGCGTGAGAGCGTGGATTTGTTTAGGGATTTGTTGCGCGAGGACTAAGTTTTTATACCTTGTGGGAGTCGGGGGCTTATACTCTGTGCGGGGTCTTAATAAGATAGTCAGTAGGTATAGAAATTTACGATGATCAATATTCCAAGGAGACTGCCGTGAAGATTTTGACCCCCACCAGCATCACATTGGATGAATCTAAGTTAGGGCTGACGGATGAGGACCAGCTCGTTTCTTATGACCCACAGGAGAATCTGGCTCCAGAGCACTATGACGCCGACGTCCTGATTGCCTGGGCTAATACTAACGAGCAGCTGAAAGATGCCGCCGCGCATCTTGATCAGGTGAAGTTGGTGCAGGCGTTGTTGGCTGGGCCGGATCAGGCGCGTGCTGCGGGGTTCCGGGAAGAGGCGATTATTGCTTCTGGTAGCGGTCTTCATTCACTGACCGTGGCTGAGCATGCTCTTGCGTTGACTTTGAATTTCATTCGTTTCTTGCCGGTCCTGGCAGAGGAACAGGATCGTTCTCATTGGGCTTCTGAGTTGGGTGGTGCGCAGGAGCTTCATCCTGAGGGCAAGGTGACCACTTTGCTCGATGCCAATGTGTTGATTTGGGGTTTTGGTTCAATTGGTAAGGAAACCGCCCGCCTGTTCAAAGCATTTGGTTCCCATGTAACCGGTGTGGCGCGTAGCGCCGGTACCCGCGGTGGCTTCCCTGTTATTACCGAAGATCAGATGGGGGAGTATTTGCCAGAAACCGATGTTTTGGTGATGATTCTTCCGACGAGCGATAAAACGGAGCAGGTGCTCAACGCCGAGGTGTTGAAGCAGCTCCCTGCGCGCGCGTTCGTTATTAATGTGGGGCGCGGGAGCACCGTGAACGAGCCAGATTTGATGGAAGCTCTTAACGGCGGAAACCTCGCAGGGGTGGCGCTCGACGTCGTTTCTCAGGAGCCCTTGCCCGCCGAGCATCCTTTGTGGGGCACGAAGAATCTGGTAATTACCCCTCATGCTGCCGGCGGTCGACCGGTGGACGCCGAATCTCTGATTGCTCAGAATCTTGAAGCGCTTCGCGAAGATGTCGCGGGAGGGTACGGCGAGTACCGCAACAAGATGAATTAGTAGAATATTTTTTACCCACCGGTAATTCAATAATGGCTCTGTCCGCACTCGGCACAGAGCCATTTCTGTGTGTATTTTCAAGCTGACGAGGAAATATGTAGCAGAAATTTTAGACATGAAGAAGAGTGACGACGGGATGTTCACGGGATAAAACCGGTTTGGTATGTCTTACATATTGGTTATAAGATTTGACCAACCAGTTTCGAAGTGTCATGAGTCACAGCAGTGGCTCGGCTGAACCTGAAAAGGTAATCACACACATGCAAAAGTACACGAATACTTCGCGCTTGAAGGAGAAAGTACATGTTTAAGTACATCCTCAAACGCGCCCTTACCTACGTGGTCATGATTTTCTTGGTCACCAGCGCCGGCTACTTCCTCGCCGTCCAGACCATGAACCCTGCTCTCCTTGAGCAGGAAAAAATTCCGCGTCCTACACCGGAACAGATTCAGGCAAACTTTGCCTCACTGAAACTTGACCCACAGATGAGCGCCTGGGAACGCTACGTACAGTGGCTCAAGGACATTCTTTTCCACTTTGACTGGGGACGTTCGCCCAACGGCGCGTACATCAACAGTGAATTTGGCCAGCGTGTTTGGGTCTCTACCCGCCTTTTTGCCGCAGCTATTATTTTGTCGCTGATTATCGGTGTGGCTCTGGGTGTGTTTTCCGCGGCTCGCCAGTACAAAGCATCTGACCGTATCATTACCGGTTACTCCTACCTGGTTTACATCATCCCCGCACCTATTGCTTACTTCTTGGTGCAGCTGGGAGCGGTTGCTATTAACCAGGCGGCAGGGGACCGTATTTTCTTCGTGACAGGCATTTCGTCGCCGGGTGTTGAACCTGGCTGGCCGACCATCGTCGATATGGCGGCTCACTACCTGGTACCTACTTTCTGTATCACTATCATGTCCTGGGGTGGTTACCAGATTGCTCAGCGCCAGTACCTACTCGATAGCGTGAATGCTGACTTCGTTCGTACTGCTCGCGCGAAAGGTCTAACCCGCAACCAGGCGATTACTCGCCACGCACTGCGCGTTTCCTTCATTCCTGTGGCGCAGTCCATCGCTTTTACCGTTCCCGCAATTTTCACCGGCGGTTTCTTCGCTGAGGCAATCTTCGCCTGGCCCGGAATCGGATTGTGGTCGCTTCAGGCGATTGGTGCGCAGGACGTCAATGCGGCAACTGCAACTCTTGCCTACGGTTCGGTGCTCTTCGCCGTATCAGCGATTTTGGCTGACATTGCAACTACCATTGTTGACCCCCGAGTGAGGATGAATTAATGACTGCTGCAGTTCCTCCAACAGATAATCTTCCTCGCGAGTCGCAAGATGTTCCCGAGTTGAAGGTGGATGACACTCCTGACTTCAAAGTCATCAATAAGTCCACGATCATTACCCGCCGGTTCTTCCGTAATAAGGCGGCGGCGTTTGGTCTGATTGTGTTCATTCTCGTAGGTCTTTTTGGTCTCTTTGGCGGCTTGTTGGCGCAGTGGGATACCAACACCATTGACCCCTTCTACATGGCAACCGGTCCCAGTGCAGCCCACTGGTTTGGTACTACCAGCGCTGGAACCGACCTGTATGCCCAGGCTGTTGAAGGTGTGCGTACCTCGATGGCAATTGGTCTCATTGTCGGTGGTTTGAGCGTTATCATCTCCGCCGTCTATGGTTGCCTCATGGCGTATTTCGGGGGCAAGCTCGATAACGTCATGCTCTTCTTCCTCGAAACTCTCATGATGGCACCTCAGCTTCTGGTGATTGCAATTGTGATTAACGGTGCTGGTGGCCAGAAAATCCGCGAAGTTCTTCCCGGCTGGGTTATCCTCACCATCGTTTTGCTGATCTTCTCGTGGATGTATGACGCCCGTGTGATTCGTTCGATGGCGATGTCACTCATTCAGCGCGATTATGTGAAAGCCGCCCGCTACATGGGTGTTTCGCCTTTCAAAATCGTTTGGCGTCACCTGGTTCCAAACATCGGCTCCCTGCTGGTTTTGAACTTCACCCGCGGTATTACCTTGGCGATTCTTTCTGAGGTTGCTTACACCTTCGTGGGTATTGGCGTGAAGTACCCCAACTACTCGCTTGGTTCACTGATTGCTCAGGCATCGAGCCAGATTAATACTCTGCCCTGGATGTTCTGGATTCCCATGATTCTGTTTTTCTTGCTCGTTGGTCCGCTGTCTTTGATGAACGACGGTTTGCGCGACGCATTTGACCCCACCTCACTGTCAGTGGGTAAGGCTAAGAAAGACAAGAAGGAGAAGGCAAAATAATGAGCGCTAATCCCGTTCTTTCGGTCAAAGACCTTAACGTTTCATTCAATACTGAAAACGGCGTGGTACATGCGGTTCGCGGTATCAACTTTGATTTGCATGCCGGTAAGACGCTCGGCATCGTGGGTGAATCGGGCTCCGGTAAGTCGGTAGCTTCGATGGCGATTATGGGGCTTCACCCCACCACCGCCGATATCACCGGTTCTATCCAGTACAAGGGCAAGGAACTGCTTGGCCTGTCGGATAAAGAGATGTGTGAGCACCGCGGTAAAGATATCGCGATGATTTTCCAGGATCCGCTGAGCTCTCTGACCCCGGTGTACACCATTGGTGATCAGATTGGTGAGGTGCTGAAGGTTCACAACAAGGGCATGAGCAAGCAGGCGATTAAGGATCGTTCGGTAGAGCTGATGCGTTTGGTGGGTATTCCTGATCCTGCGAACCGTCTGAAGTCCTTCCCTCATGAGTTCTCTGGTGGTATGCGCCAGCGCGTGATGATTGCTATGGCTATCGCTAATGATCCCGCAGTTCTTATTGCGGACGAACCTACCACCGCTCTGGATGTAACCATTCAGGCTCAGGTTCTTGAGGTCATGGAAAAGGCGCAGGAAGAAACCGGCGCGGGCATCATTATGATTACCCATGACCTCGGTGTGGTAGCTGGTATGGCAGATGACATCATGGTCATGTACGCTGGTAAGCCTGTGGAAATTGCACGGGCTGAGGATATCTACACTCGCCCTGCGCACCCCTACACCATCGGTTTGCTGGGTGCGGTTCCGCGTGTTGACCGTGCGGATAAGGTTTCGCTGGTTCCTATCGACGGTACGCCGCCCAACCTCTTGAACAAGGTGCACGGGTGCTCGTTCCGCCCTCGTTGCCCTATCGCTAAGTCTGGCGGTCAGTGCTGCAAGGATGTGGCTGAAGAGCCCGAATTGCGCTTGATTGAGGGTGCTGGTGAAGGTCATTATGCTGCCTCTGATATTGCTGAGCAACTCGTAGATGCTCGCCCCGAAGATCTTTACCCCGTACCCGAGGTTCCTGAATCTAAGTATGATTCGATTCCTCGTGAAGAGCGCCCCACTGTGCTTGAGGTCAAGAACCTTAAGAAACATTTCCCCTTGCTCAAGGGCGCTTTGGTGAAGCGTCGTGTAGGTACCGTCAAGGCGGTCAACGGCGTCTCCTTCGATATTCGCGAGGGTGAGTGCTTCTCCATCGTGGGTGAATCTGGCTGTGGTAAAACTACCACGCTGCTGGAAATCATGGAGTTCAACAAAGACACCGACGGCGACATCCTAGTGAACGGTTCTTCGGTACATGATGGGCTGAAAGGCTCTGAGCTTCTGAAGATGCGCAAGAACCAGCAGATGGTGTTCCAGGACCCCACCGGTGCGCTTGACCCCCGTTTTACCGTCTATGAAGTTCTTGCTGAACCCCTGGAAAACCAGGGTTGGAAGAAGAAGGACATTCAGAAACGCGTTATCGAACTGATGCGCACGGTGGGTCTGCAGCCGGACCATGTGAACCGCTTCCCCAATCAGTTCTCTGGTGGTCAGCGTCAGCGTATCGGTATTGCTCGTGCGCTCGCGGTTAACCCCAAGCTGGTGGCGTTGGATGAGCCGGTTTCAGCACTCGACGTTTCGGTTCAGGCAGGCGTTATTAACCTGTTGGAGAAGCTCCGTGCAGACCTAGGCTTGAGCTACCTCATGGTGGCGCACGACCTGGCTGTGGTTCGCCATGCCTCTGACCGTGTTGCAGTGATGTACCTGGGCCGCGTAGTGGAAATCGGACATGTGGATCAGGTGTTCGACAACCCGATTCACCCCTATACCCGTGCGTTGCTTTCGGCTATTCCGGTTCCTGATCCTGAGGTGGAATCATCTCGCGAGCGGATTATTCTGGAGGGTGATTTGCCGACGCCGCTGAACGCGCCGGACGGTTGCCCATTCAGCACGCGTTGCCCCATCTTCAAGTTGCTACCTGAGGACAAGCAGAAGGTGTGCACCAGTGAGCATCCGGCGATGAGCCGCGAAGGCAACCTGGATCACGAGTATGCCTGCTACTTCCCCAACGAGGAGGTCGCTATCGTTTCTGCGACTAACCCTGAGGCGGTTGTTGGAGTATCGCAGGATGAAACCCCCTGGGGGGATTCTGCGTTGGCTGCAGATTCGACCGTGGCAGATTCAAGTGCTGCGGGTGAAGGTTCGATTCGGGCTTAGTTTGGTAAATACATGCTGACTAGGGACTTTGTGAAGTTCTTAGGAAGCGCCGTTAGTGCCGGCCGAGTGATGTGTGCAGGGGTAGCCCCTCTTTGGAGGTGGCTACCCCGTTTTTTCTTTAACATAAAGCGGCTTTTTTAATATTTCTCTTGCGATGTGGGTCACATTTAGGGTTAGATATACCTCAAGCAATAAGACTTACCTCACTAAGTTCGATGGGGTGAGGCAGCCTGTTTCAGTCGTTCGCTTTGAGGCTGAGGCACTATCAAAAGCACAGTGTGCATGGACTAAAAGGACAATAGTATGCCCAGGAATTTTGTAGTCAATCGTCGTTCACTTCTGCTCGGCACCTCAGCTCTGAGCCTCACTGGCCTTCTCGCAGCCTGCGGCGGAGGCAATGGCGGTAACACCACCAGCGCAGAATCAGCATCGGCGCTCGGCGTGGGCGAGGATATTGCAAAACTGGTCAGTATCAATCCCAAGAAGCGTGAAGAGCTAAAAGAGGGTGGGCAACTTACTCTGCCCTTGCAGGATCTTGGTCCCGATTTCAGTCCCGTTAACAACAACGGTAATTCCAGTGAAAACCTTACGGCGGTCAATACCGTTCATTTCTCTGCTCTGAATGGTTGCTGGAAGTCTGATATCGAGGGTAAAGCAACGGTGAATCCTGACTTCTGTGAGTCATTTGAAACGAAGATGGAGGGTGGCAAGCAGGTTCACCGCATTAAGCTCAACCCCAAAGCGAAGTTCAATGATGGTACTCCTATTGATATTGAGTCCTTGAAAGTTACTCATGAGGTACTCTCCGGCAAAAACAAGGAGTACAACATCGTCAACGCTGGTGCATATGAATTCATCGACACGATTGAACAAGACGGCGAGGCCATCAAAGTAACTATGGTTTCCCCCTACTACCCAGTAGATGCTCTCTATGGACGTCTATTGCACCCAGCTTTTAAAGACGTCGAAACTTTTAATAATGGATTTGTGGATAACTTGCACCCTGAATGGGCGGCAGGACCATTCACTGTAGAAGAGTGGAGCTCATCTGAAAAGCGTCTGACTGTTAAGCGTAATGACAATTGGTGGGGTGAGAAGCCCGTTCTCGAAAAGGTTATTTTCCGTCAGATGGAACCGTCTGCTGCGCGCGCAGCTTTTAAGAATGGTGAGGTTGATTCAGTCGGCGCGCGTACGTTGACCGCTTACAAAGACGTCGAAGGAACCGCTGACACCGAAGTTCGTCGCGGTCAGCGTTTGTTCGCGGGCGGTCTAAATATGGCTTCTGGTCGTCTGCCTGTAGAAATCCGTAAAGCTGTGATGGCGTCGGTGGACCGTAAAGCACTTGCCGAAATTCGCTTTAACGGATTGAACTGGTCTGAAGAGATTCCCGGGTCGATGATGCTCATGCCATTCTCTGAGTACTATCGAGATAACTTCTCCGAAGCAAAGAAAGAATGGGGCGATGCGGCAAAGATTCTTGAGGGCGCGGGTTATAAGAAGGATGGTGATTTCTATAAGAAGAACGGAAAGAACGCTAAATTCTCCGTAACAACCTTTGGTGATGACCCGGTGAGTTCCGCGCTATCACAAACCTTGGTGCAGCAGATGAAATCGGCTGGTATCGAATGTGTAATTGACAATAAACCAGATGCTGAATTTGCGAAGGTTATGGGTAACAACGAATATGATTTCACCTTCTCGGGCTATAGCGTAGGCTCTGATGCTACGAGCGTTACGAGCCAGTACTACCTGCACGCGAACGCTGGCGAAAATTTGGGTAACGATAAAATCGACAAAATGATTAAAGATATGCAAGGAGGCTTATTCAAAAGTAGGAACACACCCACACCCCACCAACTAGACAACGGCCCCACCAGCGGCAAAAATAAGAGGATTAAATCACTACAAATAACCTCAAGCCATACCGGAAGAACCGTTGCTCCACCAGCGTACAACAGGGCTCACACCTCAGCAATTCACCACGCTACTGACAGCCCTCACCTCTCATATCACCTGGGCAAAACCAGGCGGAAGACCACCAGCACTAACCCTGGCCCAGGGTCTTAAAGTCACCCTTTTCTACCACCGACACAACCTCACCGAAGAACTCCTCGCAGAAATCTTCAACACCTCCCAGCCCACCATCTCACGGACCCTCAACACCGTTGAAAAAGCACTTGAGAAAGCCCTCAGGCCGCTAGAACAG
>NZ_LXTU01000074.1:0-32627 GCF_001683935.1 Rothia sp. ND6WE1A
TTTCAACCGCCGCTTTTTCCTGGCGGAGTTCTTCAACTGATTTTTCAAACCGGCGGCGTCCTGCCTCTGATAGCTTCAGCCCTTCTTGCACACGGTATTCGCCACCTCCACAGGTAACGGGGAACGAACAAATTAGCCCCTCTTCAACGCCGTACTCCCCTGTGCTGGGTACTGCCATGGAGGTAATCTGCGGCCCTTTCACAGAATTGGATGTGTTCCATAGGTTGACATGTTCCAGAGTTGCATTTGCCGCTGACCCCACCGATGATCCCCCACGTACCTGAATGATTTCGGCGCCGCGGTTGGCTACGCGCGGAATGAATTCTTTAGAAAGCCACTGCTCCCCTAGATTCTTCTCGGCAAGAACTTCTAGAGCGGCTCGACCTGCGATGGTTGCATGTTCTAGCGAGGGAAATTGGCTCGCCGAATGGTTGCCCCAAATAGCCACTCCTTCGATATCTCGGGGATGCACCCCGGTTGCTTTCGCCAACTGAGCCACCGCGCGGTTGTGGTCCAGGCGGGTGAGTGCGGTGAATCGTTCAAGCGGGATATCCGGTGCGTGCGAAGCTGCAATCAGAGCATTGGTATTGGCAGGATTACCCACTACCGTTACACGTACATCAGAGCTAGCTCCTTCGTTGAGCGCGCGCCCTTGTTCAGAGAAAATTGCCCCATTTGCTTCGAGCAGGTCGGCTCGCTCCATCCCTTTGGAACGGGGTCTAGCGCCCACGAGTAGCGCGACGTCACACCCTTCGAATGCTTGGCGGGGATCGCTGAAAATATTGACCCCATCAAGCAGATCGAAAGAACAATCGGTGAGCTCCATGGCAGTACCTTCTAAAGCGCCAAGCGCCTGAGGTATCTCCAAAAGATTAAGACGGATGCGGGTATCGGCTCCCAGCATGGCGCCGGAGGCAATTCGGAAAAGCGTGGCATAGCCAATTTGGCCGGCAGCACCGGTGAGAGTAACAACGGCGGCGGGTTTCTGTGCATTATGATGAGCCATACTTATTATTTTAGTGGCTGAAATCATATTTCATAGCGCGACTCCACCAAAATAAAAAGAGCTTTTACCTAGCAGTGCACACCGGGCTACATATCAATTTGGCTTTCATCGAGCTGATGCGCCCCATTGATTATAAATTCCTTACGTGGAGCGACCTCAGACCCCATGAGTAGCGAAAAAGCTCTCTCCGCCGCTTCCGCGTCCTCAATACGCACCCGGCGAAGCAAACGGTGGCGCGGATCCATCGTGGTCTCCGCCAGCTGATCGGCGTCCATTTCGCCCAAACCCTTGTACCGCTGAATTGGCTCTTTGAAGTTCTTCCCCTGAGCCTGCAACTGGGCAAGATAATCGCCCAGTTCCTTTTCCGAGTAGGTGTAGACCATCTCATTGGGCTTGCCGCGGTGAATCACCTCAATGCGGTGCAGCGGTGGCACAGCAGCATAGACATGACCGGCTTCAACCAGAGGTCGCATATAGCGGTAGAACAGAGTGAGTAGCAAGGTTCGGATGTGAGCGCCATCGACGTCGGCGTCGGTCATCATGATGATCTTGCCGTAACGCACTCCCTCTAAATCAAAAGTACGGCCAGAACCTGCCCCAATCACCTGGATAATGGCAGCGCACTCGGCATTCGCCAACATATCGGTGAGCGATGCCTTTTGAACGTTGAGAATTTTGCCTCGGATAGGCAACAACGCCTGATAGCTCGACGAACGAGCCAGACGCGCGGTACCCAGCGCCGAGTCGCCCTCTACGATGAACAGCTCAGACTGCTCGACGTTATCGGATCGGCAATCCACCAGTTTTGCCGGCATCGAAGAAGTTTCGAGCGCGGTTTTGCGGCGTTGGGTTTCTTTATGAACGCGCGCGGAAATTCGTGATTTCATTTCCGCTACAACTTTTTCGCTCAAAGAACTTGCCTGCTGTTTGTCTGCGCGGGCAGTTGCTTTCAACTTGGTGGCTAGTTCCTTGGAGACCACCTTGGACACAATCTGCCGTACCGCAGGCGTACCAAGAATCTCTTTAGTCTGTCCTTCAAACTGAGGTTCAGCCAGGCGCACGGTCAGAACCGCGGTCAGACCGGCTAAGACGTCGTCTTTTTCAATCTTTTCGTTTGCGCCGACCTTAAATTTGCGTGCGTTATCGCCCAGGTGCTTACGGAAAGTTTTCAACAATCCCTGTTCAAAACCGGTGAGGTGAGTGCCGCCCTTGGGAGTAGCAATAATATTGACGAACGAGCGGATATTGGTTTCATAGCCGATACCCCAGCGCAGGGCAATATCGACTTCGCACTCGCGCTCCACTTCGGTGAGCTGAGAATGCCCGTTCTCATCGAGTACCGGCACGGTTTCTTTGAACGTTTCCTGTCCCTGGAAACGCCAGATATCAGTCACTGAAGAATCGGTTGCCAGATAATCACAAAATTCGGAAATTCCCCCATCGTGCTGGAAAACTTCCTCGTGGGTTTCAAACTCACCGGGAGTACCTGCTAAGCGCCGTTCGTCGCGAATAGCAATACGCAATCCGGGGATGAGGAACGACGTCTGACGAGCACGCTGTGCCAAATTGTCATAACTGAATTTGGCATCGGGAGTAAAAATCTGCGGATCAGCCCAGTAGCGCACACGAGTACCTGTTACACCTCGTTTAGCTTTTCCCACTACAATGAGCGCGTCATTGGGCTTCTGTGAGGGTGTAAATTCTGCCTCTGGTTTGGGGGTACGGCTCTTTTCGAACTGCCCTGGGATTCCGTGGCGGAAACTCATTTGATACGTCTTGCCACCACGATCCACCTGAACATCCAAGCGGCTTGAAAGCGCGTTCACTACCGATGCGCCCACGCCGTGCAAACCACCCGACGCTGAATAAGATCCACCGCCAAACTTACCGCCGGCATGAAGTTTGGTGTACACCACTTCGACGCCGGTGAGCCCGGTGCGCGGTTCAATATCAGTCGGAACACCACGACCGTCATCGCGCACCTCAACCGAACCATCTTTATAGAGAATGATTTCTATGGACTGGCCATACCCGGCGAGTGCCTCATCCACCGAGTTATCGATGATTTCCCAGAGACAGTGCATCAACCCGCGAGAATCGGTAGAGCCGATGTACATACCAGGCCGTTTGCGAACCGCCTCCAGCCCCTCCAGTACGGAAAGGTTTTGCGCGGTATAGTTCGAAGCTGCCAAGAGGGGCTCTCCATTCTCTGCTCGGGTACCTAGATATTTTATGTTGTTTTTGAAACCGGCGCACTGATCTGGGGCAACGTGCGCCGTGAGCTGAGACGCCCACGAATTTCCACTGCACAATAAGACCTGCGCTCTATTCTGAAAGCGAAAGCCGGAATGAGAACCAGTACTGCATGGTTATATGGATACAACCTCATCATCTATGAAAGGACAAAATCATGACTGCAACACTTCAAAGCCGTGAACTCACTACTGCCGACCGTTGCGATGCATGTGGAGCGCAGGCGTACGTGCGCGTCGTCCTCAATTCAGGCAACGAGCTCTACTTCTGCGGCCATCATGCACGCGAGAATGAAAGCGGACTGCAGCAGGTAGCTGCTGAATGGGATGATCAGACTGACCGCTTAGCATAACTTTTGACGATAAAAAATAGTCGGTGCCTCTCCAGGTGTTAGAGAGAAGCACCGACTATTTTTATGCCCAGATTCTTCAGATTTTCTTAGTCAAGATAATCGCGCAGAACCTGTGAGCGGGAAGGATGGCGCAGTTTAGACATCGTCTTGGACTCAATCTGGCGGATACGTTCGCGAGTGACGCCATATACCTTGCCGATTTCGTCCAAGGTCTTGGGCTGCCCGTCGGTCATGCCAAAGCGCATGGCGACAACGCCAGCTTCGCGCTCTGAAAGCGTATCGAGTACCGAGTGAAGCTGTTCCTGCAACAGAGTGAAGGACACAGCGTCGGCGGGTACCACAGCTTCGGAGTCTTCAATCAAGTCACCGAATTCCGAATCTCCGTCTTCACCCAGCGGGGTATGCAAGGAGATAGGCTCGCGGCCGTACTTCTGAACTTCAATGACCTTTTCAGGGGTCATGTCTAGCTCTTTAGCCAGTTCCTCAGGGGTAGGTTCGCGGCCTAAGTCCTGAAGCATCTGACGCTGTACGCGTGCCAGCTTATTGATGACCTCAACCATGTGAACAGGAATACGAATGGTACGTGCCTGGTCAGCCATAGCGCGGGTAATAGCCTGGCGAATCCACCAGGTTGCGTAAGTGGAGAATTTGAAGCCCTTGGAGTAGTCAAACTTCTCTACCGCGCGGATCAAACCGAGGTTACCTTCCTGAATGAGGTCCAAGAAGAGCATTCCTCGGCCGGTATAACGCTTAGCAAGCGACACCACGAGACGAAGGTTAGCTTCTAGCAGGTGGTTCTTCGCGCGACGTCCGTCGTGAATAACCCAGCGAAGTTCCTTCTTAAGTTGCGCATCCATATCCGGGTTGTCCTTGAGCTTATGCTCAGCGTACAAACCGGCCTCAATACGCATAGCCAAGTCGACTTCCTGCTCAGCATTCAGCAGGGAAACCTTACCGATCTGCTTCAGGTAGTCCTTGACGGGGTCCGCAGTAGCGCCGGGGGCAATCACGCGCTGCGCGGGGGCATCGTCGTCATCGTTGGCGGTGAGCACAAAGCCGTTACGCTTTGCAGCGACTTTTTCAGACTGCTTCTTTTCTTCTTCTTTTGCAGTCTTCTCTTCGTTATCTACGTCCGAATCTTCCTCTTCAGAGTCTTCATCGGAATCTAACACCTCATCTTCATCAAGATCGGTGCTCGCTACCTCGTCGTCTTCTTCGAAGTCGTCGACAACAGCCTGCGAGGTTTTCTTCGCAGTTGTCTTCTTTGCCTTCGTGGCAGTGGTTTTTTTTGCAGTTTTTGTGGATGAAGTAGCCGTGGTTTCTTCTACTTCTTCAGCTTCTTCATTTGCCTTTGCCGCTTTAGTGGTTGCCTTTGAGCGGGTTGAAGGCTTCTTTTTAGCCGTGGTGGTCTTACTAGCCTTTGTACTATCAGACGCCTTCTGTTGTGCAGCAGGTGACACAGAGAACCTTTCCTTATACGTGACCGATGGAAAAAATCCAGAACAGTCAAAACACCTAAGACCCTGTCAAGTCTGAACTGAAAATTCAGTAAAAACAGTAAGTGCCTGACGGGAACTATTCTTTTCAACGGGTTGGCGTAGAAAGATATTCCCATTTCTCTTGACAATTTACTGTTTTCGGACTTAAACGGGGTCAGTACTAAAGTATGGCAGATGATGGGCTAGTTCGCGTGCAGAACGGGCGCGCCGCCACGTGCTGTTGCTCAATTTTTGCATTTTGTCCCCCAATGAGTGACAGCACACAGCGCTTATGTCCATTTACTTTCTTTGAAACACTGGGATTCTTCTTGAAGCCAGCGAGGTAACAATGAATTTTCCAACAGGGCATCGAGCGGCAGGAGCGAAATCTCCCACGTCTGGCGGGCCTGAGCGAGATGCCGAGAAGCGGTTGAACTCGAACCCTTGAACCATGCAATCCATGCCTGGACGACGGCAAGGTAGGCGCTACGCTCGTCATCGGCTATTTCCTGCATTTGCAGGATGACCTGCTCCAGGAGACCAATATTTTTCCAGTCTGGGCCCAAGATACTGTTCCCCATCATCATTTCAGCGAAGTCTTCTGCCCCCGATGATAGTTCATCATTCTGGTCTACCACTTCTGCAAAATTCTTGATGTCCGCCAGTTTTCGGATGCAGTCATCAATGAAAGGCTGCCCGGTGTGATCAACAGGAACCAATAGAACAGAGGAATTCTGGAAATTTTCAGCACTGGCAGTTAAATGAGTTTGCTCTCGATGTAAATCTGCAAAGAGTTGGGTGAGAAGGTTGGTGGACGTCGCAGCCGCATAAAGAATGAATTGCCCGGATGTCACCGACGAGAGGGTTGCTAGCAAATACCCCGCAAGCTGGGGCGCCAGTATTTCTCTGAGGTGGTCTGCATAGAGTGCATCTTCATGAAGACGCTCTTCTTCGCTGAAGCGTTCCCTGCGCGTCCTGGAAATAGTTTGAATCGCGGCATCCCACAGCAGATTTTCGGCATATTTTTGACCGAGATAGTCCTGGCAATAATCAGAGTCTGCACCATGGATGACTTGCAGATAGTGGGCAAACCAGTATTCAGCGTCGTCCAGCCAAGCCTGATATTCTGCCTGATTATTCGTTGCATTGAGAGGCGATGATTGTGCTTGAACCGCTTGTTCTTCGGTGGGGAGAACTGAAGACCCCTTCAACATCAGGTCAAGATAGAGCGGGCATTTTTGAATGTCATCGATAAACCCAGAGAAGACCATCGCTGGTTCAGCGGGTTCCATTTCCCAGCGAGAGACCGACCCGATAAAAAGTAAATCGCAAAACAGGATTCCTCGAGTATCTGTAATGTGCATTCCCGCTCTAATCCACGCCTGGCAAATTTTTGCCTCAGCAGCGTCCTTCTGGATTTCTTCGAGGGTTGGAGTCTGTCTGAGCGAGGCTGTGAGTTGACGTGTGCGAACTTCACCGCCTTCACCGAAGATCAGCAAGAAGAAACGATCAACCTGTTCCCCCTCTGCCAAGGAGGTGGGCATCATGTCAAAGAGGTAATCCAACAGTGCAGAAGCCTCATTTTCAGAGATATCTTCTAAGTTCACTCTTAATACGGGACCCATATGGCGGGCGCCGGTAGCTACCAGGACGACGGAGCGTGTGGGCCAAAAACCGAGGTTATGAATGGTGTAGGCAACGACGTCGCTCACCCCGCGTACGGGAGAAGGAGTATTGAAATCGGAAAAAGCATCAAGTGTAGTCATAACCTTGATTATTGATGTCATTTAATGCAGTTTGAGATCATATGAAAAAATGTGGAAAACTTATAGGCACTGTCATTCTCTGACAAGCACACATGAGTTTTCCACATTTTTCTCGTGCTATCGGATCCCCGATTATCCTATGGCTTCAACGGAAGTTACATTTAGCAGTTAAGCTACGAATCAAGCTCACGACTGGTGGCAGAACCACCTTCGTCGTCCATTCGAGCCAAATAATCTTCGATGACAGCACCCAGCTCATCACGATCCGGCAACTTACCTTCCTCACGTTCTGCCAGCGTGAGCATAGAAGATTCAATGTTCTTCATATTGAAGTCGTAACTCTCTTCCAAACGATTGATCATTGCCCCCACCTCAGGGTTAGCCTCAGCCTGCTCGTTAATCTGAGTCAGAGCGGCATCGGCAGCATCAATCAATTGATCGGTGGGCAACGAAAGTTTGGCCGCCATTGAAAGGTGCTCCATGGCCAGCAAAGCTGCTTGAGGCAGTTCTGCTTCTGCTAGATATTGGGGCACATTTACACCAAACCCTGCAGTACCAATTCCAGCATCGGTCAATGCTACTTCCAACAAGCTCGAAGCCGAGCCACTCATTTCTGCAACCGGCTTCCACCCAGAAATACCCCGCAATAAATCTTTACGGGAACCATGTGCAGTGACCGGCAAAGCTCGGGTATGCGGCACGGGCATAGGAAAACCGCTGACAATCAGTGCTACTGAGACTTCTAGCTGTTCAGCAATTCCTACAACGCCCTGCACAAACCGTTGCCATTGGAGATCAGGCTCGGTACCTGTCAACAGCAAAAAAGGCTTCTCAAGTCTGTCCTCTACCGCGTAAAGCTTAAGCTGAGGCATCACAGGATCTTCAAAGTGATCCTGCACATATTTAATACGCGGACGACGGGCGCGATAGTCATGCAATCGATCAGCATCGAATTCTACGATAGAGGCATGCTGGAGTTCCTTGAGGAGAACATCTCCCAACAAACCTGCCGTCCCACCTGCGTCTTGAGGATGGTGAAGCGAAATCACCAGGGGCAAATGATGAAGTCTCTCGTTATCTAATGCGCCAGATTGCACCAGGTACAGGCTTTCTGGATCTAGCATTCTAGCCCCTCTTTCTTTACAACGATTCAGACTACTTTAATACATTGAATGTACTGCCACGTGAAAGTGTGGCACATAACCTACTATGCTGAAACAGTAAGTCATATTGAGCCTTCATGGTTCTATAACTCTAGGCGGTGGAGTTCTATTCCGCCTCAATGTACACCAGATATATAAGGAGAGAGATGACTGAATCATCTAATCTCATGTTTTCCGTTGCCTCATCAGATTTAGAAGCGCTTGAAGCTCAGGTTCTTGTCCTCGGTGCCTACTCTACCGAGCAGGGTCCGCAGTTGGCAGAACATTCGCTAGATTCCAAGACTGCTGAGGGTCTCCAGGCCATCTTGAAAGATATGGGAGTGACCGGTTCTGCCGATCAGCTGACCCGCCTGCCCGGTTTCGAGGGAACTGCTACCGACGTCGTCGCAATTATCGGCCTAGGCGCTCCCACCGAGAACCCTCAAGATCAGCTCAATACGTTCCGACTGGCAGCAGGTTCGGCAGTACGACAACTCGCCGGTTTCGCAGAAATTGCCATTGATTTTCCTGCAGATTCAGTTGAAGCTGTTGCAGCTATCGCTGAAGGTGCAGCATTTGGTGCTTTCGTTGACACCCAGCTACGCACCAAGAATCTAGAAGAGGTCAAAGCACCGGTTGAAAGCGTCGTTATTATTAGCGATCTGGAAATCTCAAAGGCTACCCCTACCCTCACCCGTGCGCTCATCTTGGGACAGGCGGTGGATTCCACCCGTCGTCTCGTGAACACTCCTCCCAGCCACCTTTACCCTGATTCCTTTGCTCAGAAAGCTCAGGAGCGAGTCGCAGATCTAACCGACGTTTCGGTCAAAATCTTTGATGAGAAAAAACTTGCTAAAGAGGGCTTTGGCGGCATTTTGGGCGTAGGACAGGGCTCCGTTCGCCCGCCCCGTCTGGTAGAAGTTAAGTACTCCCCCAAGAAGGCCAAAAAATCGGTTGCACTCGTGGGCAAAGGCATCACTTTTGACACCGGCGGAATCTCTTTGAAGCCTGCCAACTCCATGGTTCCGATGAAGTCAGATATGGCAGGTGCAGCGACCGTTCTTAACGCTGTTGCAGCTGCTGCTGAACTGGAATTGCCTGTAGAAGTTACCGCCTACCTCTGCATTGCCGAGAATATGCCCAGCGGATCGGCGATTCGACCCGAGGACGTTTTAGTGATGCGCGGCGGCACAACCGTAGAAGTTTTGAATACCGACGCCGAAGGTCGCCTGGTCATGGCAGATGGGCTAGCGTATGCCTCAGAATCCAACCCTGATTTTATTCTCGATGTCGCAACCCTGACCGGCGCACAGATGGTCGCACTCGGCACCCGCTACGCTGCAGTCATGGGTGAAGAGACCACCCGCAATAAAGTTGTGGAAGCATCCTTAGAAGCCGGTGAAGATTTCTGGGCAATGCCCCTGCCTGAGCACATGCGCTCAGAGTTGAAGTCCCCCGTAGCTGATGTGAAGAATATGGGTGACTCCCGTATGGGTGGCATGCTGATTGCCGGTCTCTTTCTCGAAGAATTCGTCGGGGAGAAAAATGGGAAGAAGATTCCCTGGGCGCATCTGGATATTGCGGGTCCCTCCTTCAACGAAGGTTCAGCCCACGGTTTTACACCGAAAGAGGCAACGGGTGCATCTCTTGTAACCGTGGTGAAGTTCCTCGAAAACCTGGTTTAATCACCAGGTATTGACCAAATCCCATAGAAAACACAGCTTTCTTATCATTTCTTCGAGATGCGGTACTGTACCGTTAGAAGAAAGTTCATTGTTTATCACATTCAACGGAAATAGACCGAATATTTTAGGTCATATTCACCCTCGACTAATAAACTAAGAACGACGATAAAAAGTAAGGGTCATATCGACCCAGACCTACGCAAGGGAGCGTTACAGTGCCCGAAACAGCAAAAGAATTCGACATCCTCATCCTCGGTGGCGGTAGCGCAGGCTACTCAGCTGCTCTGCGAGCAGTGCAGCTTGGCTTCACTGTTGGCCTCGTCGAAAAGGGCAACCTGGGTGGTACCTGCCTCCATACCGGTTGCATCCCCACCAAGGCATACCTGCACGCTGCAGAAGTTGCTGAAGAATCACAGGAATCTGAGAAGTTTGGCGTCAACGTCAAATTCGAGTCCATTGATATGGCTAAGGTTCGCGATTACAAAGACGGCATCGTTGCCGGCAAGTTCAAGGGTCTGACCGGTCTTCTGAAAATGAAGAAGGTCACCGTCATTGAAGGTGAAGGTAAACTCACCGGCAAAGACACCATCACCGTTGATGGCACCGAATACAAGGGTAAGCACATCATCCTTGCTACCGGTTCCGTTTCCAAGACTTTCGGTCTGGAAATCAAGGATCGCGTACTCACCTCCACCGAAGCTCTGCAGATGGATTACCTCCCCAAGAGCGCTATCGTTCTTGGCGGCGGCGTCATCGGTTCTGAGTTCGCTTCCATGTGGAACTCCATGGGTGTAGAGGTCACCATCATCGAAGGTCTGCCCCACTTGGTACCTAACGAAGATCCCTCCATTATCAAGGTGGTTGAGCGCGAATTCAAGAAGCGCAAGATTAAGTTCAGCACCGGCAAGCTCTTCAAGACTGTTGAGCAGAACGATTCAGGTGTGAAGGTAACCCTCGAAGACGGTAAAGAGTTCGAAGCCGAGATTTGCCTCGTTGCTGTCGGTCGCGGTCCCAACACCGAAGGCTTCGGTTATGAAGATCAGGGCATCACCCTGGATCGCGGTTTCGTTATCCCCAACGAGCGTCTGCACACCGGCGTAGGTAACATCTACGCAATCGGTGACATCGTGCCCGGTGTTCAGCTTGCTCACCGCGGCTACCAGCAGGGTCGCTTCGTCGTTGAAGAAATTGCAGGTTTGAAGCCTCAGGTTGTTGAAGACATCAACATTCCCAAGGTCACTTTCTGCAACCCCGAAATTGCCTCAGTCGGTTACTCCCAGCCCAAGGCTGAAGAGAAATTCGGTAAGGATAACGTTGAGGTCGCTGAATACAACCTCGCGGGCAACGGCAAATCCTCCATCTTGGGCACCGGCGGTCTGGTCAAGGTTGTTCGTGAAAAGGACGGCCCCATCGTTGGCGTTCACGCTGTAGGTAAGCGTATGGGCGAGCAGATTGGTGAGGCTCAGATGTGGGTTGTTTGGGAAGCATTCCCCGAAGACGTTGCAACTTTCATCCACGCACACCCCACCCAGAACGAGTCACTGGGTGAAGCCGCTATGGCACTTGCCGGCGCTCCCCTGCACGGCTAATAAAGACTGAGAAGGTGGCGGTTGCGAAACCGCCGCCTTCGCACTGTACGACTAAGCATCTACACGAAAGAGACGAGAAAGAGCATGTCCCACACAGTAGAACTGCCCGCACTGGGCGAATCCGTTACCGAGGGTACCGTTACCCGCTGGCTCGTAGAAGTTGGCGACACCGTATCCGTTGACGATCCCCTTCTCGAAGTTTCCACCGACAAGGTAGACACCGAGGTCCCTTCACCCGTTGCAGGTACCGTTGAGAAGATTCTGGTTGAAGAAGACGAAGACGTAGAGGTTGGTGGCGCGCTCGTCATCATCGGCGACGGCTCCGGTTCATCCGACGACTCCTCAGCTCACAAGGCTGAAGACGAAGCTCCCGTTGAAGAAGAAGCTGAAGAGCAGGCAGAAGAGACCGCTGCAGAGGAAACCCCTGCAACCGAGTCCAAGTCTACTTCCGGTTCCTCCGAGGGTCAGGAAGTAACTCTTCCCGCACTGGGCGAGTCCGTGACCGAAGGTACCGTTACCCGCTGGTTGAAGGAAGTTGGCGAGACCGTAGAGGTTGACGAGCCCCTTCTCGAAGTTTCCACTGACAAGGTAGACACCGAGGTTCCTTCACCCGTTGCAGGTACCCTTCTGGAAATCCGCGTTGAAGAAGACGAAGAAGCTGAGGTTGGCCAGGTTCTGGCTATCGTTGGCGATGCGTCCGCTGCTTCTTCAAAGTCTGAAGCTCCTGCTGAAGAGAAGAAGGAAGATCAGAAGCCCGCTCCTGCTGAAGAAAAAGAAGAAGCCGAAGCTCCTGCGAAGGACGAAAAAGAAGCTGCTCAGGCTGAGCAGGCTGACGTTAAGTCCAGCGATTCTTCAGAGTCCTCTGAATCCGGCGACGTCTATGTAACTCCTTTGGTTCGCAAGCTGGCGAAGCAGGAAAACATTGACCTTTCCACCATCAAGGGCACCGGCGTTGGCGGTCGTATCCGCAAGCAGGATGTTCAGGCAGCAGCAGAGGCTAAGAAGGCATCTTCCCAGTCTTCCGCAGCAGCAGATACTTCTGCTCCTTCGATGGCTCCCTCTACCCCCGCAGCTCCTCAGAAGCAGGCAGCTCCCAAGGCTGCGGCGTCATCCAAGCGCGGTACCACTGAAAAGGCTCCCCGCATCCGCCAGACCATCGCTAAGCGTATGGTTGAATCCCTGCAGACTTCAGCTCAGCTGACCACTGTTCAGGAAATCGATTTGACCCGTCTCGTTGCTTTGCGCAACAAGGCTAAGGATGGCTTTGCAGCTCGCGAGGGTGCTAAGCTCACCTTCCTGCCCTTCTTCACCAAGGTAGTGACCGAGGCTCTGCAGCAGTTCCCGCAGTTCAACGCTTCGATGTCTGAAGACCTCAAGGAAATCACTTACCACGGTTCTGAAAACATTGGTCTTGCAGTAGATACCCCCAAGGGTCTGCTCGTTCCTGTAGTTCAGGACGCCGGCGATTTGAACATCTCCGGTTTGGCTAAGAAGATTGGTGACGTCGCAGGTCGTGCGCGCGATGGCAAGATTGGTCCTGAGGAACTCTCCGGTTCAACCTTCACAATCTCCAGCACCGGTCAGACCGGCGGTGTATTCTTCACCCCAATCATCAACCAGCCCAACGTAGCTATCTTGGGCATCGGTTCGACCAACAAGCGCCCTGCTGTAATCCAGGATGCTGATGGCAACGATGTAATCGCTATCCGTAGCCTCGCTTACTTCTCCTTGACTTACGATCACCGTGTAGTCGATGGTGCAGACGCTGGCCGTTTCTTGAACTTCCTCAAGCAGCGCCTTGAAGAAGCAGCATTTGAAGCTGAGCTAGGTCTCTAAACCGTAGAGATCCTCAAGGGTTGATAAGAAGGGAGTCGCAGTTTTTGCTGCGGCTCCCTTTTTGGTGCTCTGTTCCACTACATATTTAGTCACAGACTGTCGATAAAGGTGGGTTATCTTAAGTAGACTAAGGTCATGGCTATCGCAACAAGTATTCTCGTTTTCTTGCACGTTTTAGGTGCAACCATGGTGGTTGGTATCTGGATTGCTAACTTCAAAAAAGGCATTGTAGTGCCCGGGCAGTTCCATGCGGCTCTGCTACAGATTGTGACTGGTTTTGCCCTGTATTTCATTATGATGAGCAATCTGGGTTCAGAATCGAACACCATGTTCCACATGTACGTTGGCATCAAGATGCTTCTGGGCATTATCGTGGCTATCGCTGCTTTCTTCGGACAGAAGAAATATAAGCAGGCGCGCGCAACTGGCAATCTGGAAGCCGCTCGCAATATTCCTTTGGCTCACACCGTAGGCGGCTTGGGTCTGATTAATATCGCCATCGCAACGATTCTTCTCTAATTCGTTCACCGTTGATTTGAAAGTGCCTCCGCTGTTGAGCGGAGGCACTTTGATTTTAAGAGGAAGTCTTTGAGGGTGAACGAGGTTCCGCAGAGAGAAGACGCCACCCTTCATCGCTCTTCTGCACCGTGAAAGTCACCTCTTGTTGGAGCGTATTACCTTGTATGGTGAGCCCCATGCTCTGGGCGTTCTCAGGGGTGAAGTTATCTGGTTTATCTGCGGAAAGAGTTACTCTCATGCTCAGCTCCCCGCCGTCCGTCTGCATATCTTCGATAGAAACGATGTTCAAGGGCATAGATTTCAGCGTCTTGTGCGTATCCCGGGAGAGTAACTGAGCGTCCTGTTTTTCCAGGTCGGAGCCAGATTGAGCATAGGAGGAAATGAGAGTGCGCTGTCCTTGGGCGAGTACAGAATTTCGTTGCTCCACCAGATGAGTCATGATTTCCTCAGGGTTCTGTTCAGCCATGGGTGATGCTTCCACCGATGTAGTTGCCATAGAAGTCTGGGCGGTGGTTTCCTGGCTCTCTGCAGTAACCGGTGCTGTAGGAGAGTTGAGGTGTTCGAAAAGTGCATAAGAGCCTGCCCCGATGACAGCCAAAATCAGACATGCGCTGCCGGCACGTCTCAGTTTTTGCTGTATTCCCTGCGCTGGTTGAGAGACCTTACTTCCCAGTATTTTCCGCGATGTTGCCTTTTTCTTGGAGGGTTGGCGACGCGCGGGTAGCTCCCCTCTGACCGAGGGATGGGCGCTAGCAAAAAGGTCAACGGGCTGCGCAGAGAAATGATGCTGAATGATGGCGTTGATTTCTTGAAGGCTTGGCTGCGGCTTATCTTGGTCAATGGCGTGTTCAAGAGTGACGCCGAGCTCTGGTTTGGTGGCGGGAAGCAAGAGTTTAAGCGGCGGACGGTGGAGAACGTCCCCGGGTGCCTCACCTGTCAAACATTCCCACAGGATAGATGCAACAGCTGCGATATCTTTTCGATAGTATTCTTCGGCAACCGTAGAGTTCTTGCCTCGCAAATCTACATCGGGCGCCAAGACCTTGAGTGTACCGTTAGAGGTGAAAAATATGCGGTGAGCGGTGAACTCTGTAAAAGCCATTTGTTGCTGATGAAACCACGTCATGGCATACACAAGCCCGGCTGCAATAGTCGCCACTTCTTCACCGGGAAGTTTACCGCGCTGGGAGATAGCTTGGGCAAGGGTTCCGCCGTCAACCTGCTCGTACCAGATTTGGTCCCTGGCTCCGGAGCTGGCAAGAGCAAATACCGTGGCAACGTGCTGGTGCTGGGTGAGTGCGCAGAGGCGATCCGCAGGGCGCAGAAGAGCTTCGGAAGCTGGTCCGTGGGGAATTTCTTCCATACAGTAAGTCCCAGCAGGGATACCTAAGATGTCCTGTTGTGAAGTAGGTTGATACCTAGCTGACCAGATGGATCGTTCAGCATCGGAGTACATCGAAAATCTCAGGTCAATGAGCTGGTTCGACGGCGCCGATACGGCTTGATTCTCTGGTGCGGTTTCTTCGTTCTTCATAGGGATACTAATACCGCACCGCGCCAATCCGCGCCCAGAGTTATCCACAGCTTCAGTATCGGTACTTGTCACCTTCCCTTTGAAGTTGAGAGCGAAACCGTCTTAAAGCGTCACATTGGTTTGTAACGCAGATTCCTTCTGTGGGGTGCGGATTATTTGCTCGTTCAATCTCACAGTCCCCGCGGTTTCTCTCCTTTCCTCAATGGCGTTAGGGTAGATACATGACCGTGAACATTGAACGGGTTGGTTTTGCACCCGATTTTGTAGATTATGTTGAAGCGCTAGAACTTCAGCAAAAAGTACATGCGAAGGTGGCTGCCCAGGAACAGCAAAACACCGTTCTCTTGCTAGAACATGAGTCAGTTATTACAGCCGGTAAACGCACCGAAGACCACGAGTACCCGCAGGATTCCTCCACGCGCGTCGTCAAAATTGACCGCGGCGGTAAACTCACCTGGCATGGTCCCGGACAACTCGTGGGCTACCCCATCGTGCGCCTGCCCGAGCCAATTGACGTGGTGAAATACGTTCGCATTATTGAAGAAATTTTGATCAATGTGCTAGCTTCGCTAGATATTCACGCCGAGCTGGTCGAAGGTCGCAGCGGTGTGTGGATGGTCGGTAAAAATGGTGAGCAAGATAAGAAGATTGCCGCCATCGGAATCAGAGTTGCCAAGAACACCACAATGCACGGATTCTCCATCAACTGCTCTAACGATTTAGACCCGTTCGGGCAGTTCATTCCCTGCGGAATTTCTGACGCCGGAGTCACGAGTATTTCCGAGCAGCTCGGCAGGAATTTTGAGCCGGTTGAAATTGTTGAAAGATTAGAGAAAGAACTGATTGCATACGCAGATCAGTTAGCGGCCCAGTTTGAGCCCCACTCCGCCTAGGAAATCTAGCAAGAGTCGGAGTCAACACAACCGCCTGGGGTATATCCACTTGAATTTTTATCCCGTGAGGGAAGCACCACAAAGGAGCAGAGAATGAGTGTAACGGCCGAAGGACGTAAGTTGCTTCGCGTTGAAGCGCGCAACGCCGAGGTACCTATCGAGAAGAAGCCTCACTGGATTAAGACCAAGGCTAAAGTCGGCCCCAACTACAAAGAGATGATTGATCTCTCTACAGGCTCCGGTTTGCATACTGTGTGTGAGGAAGCGGGTTGCCCGAACATCTACGAGTGCTGGGAAGACCGTGAAGCGACCTACCTCATCGGTGGTTCAGAATGCACCCGTCGCTGTGACTTCTGTGCGATTGCTACGGGTAAGCCGGTTGCTCTCGATAAGACTGAGCCGGTCAAGGTTGCCTTGAACGTGAAAAAAATGAACCTGCGCTACACTACAGTCACCGGTGTTGCACGCGATGATTTGGAGGACGGCGGAGCGTGGCTGTACGCCGAGACAATCCGCCAGATTCACAAGGTCTCCCCCGGTACCGGCGTCGAAATTCTGATTCCTGACTTCAAGGGTAAAGAATCAGATTTGCAGCAGGTAATTGATGCTAAGCCCGAGGTTTTTGCCCACAACCTAGAAACCGTTCCGCGTATTTTCCGCAAGATTCGCCCCGCGTTCCGCTATGAGCGCTCGTTGGAAGTTATCCAGCAGGGTAAAGAAAACGGCATGATTACCAAGTCAAACCTCATCTTGGGTATGGGTGAGACCGACGAAGAAATTTATGAAGCCCTGTGCGATTTGCACGACTACGGGTGCGACACCATTACACTCACCCAGTACCTGCGCCCCGGTCCCCTGTTCCACCCCATTGATCGATGGGTGAAGCCTCAGGAATTCCTCAACTACGCCAAGATGGCTGAGGATATTGGATTTGCCGGTGTGATGGCGGGACCGATGGTTCGCTCCTCCTACCGTGCAGGTCGTCTCTGGGCTCGCGCTATGAAACACAATGGTTACCCGATTCCTCCCGAATTGGCACACATCGATGACGACGGCGCAGCGCTGCAGGAAGCTTCGGCGCTGGTGGCGGCAGGCTACTAAGCCGTGAATACGCCGCGCATCGTTGAGGCTATTTGCAACGGTCAGCTAGAATGAGACCGAGAGCGGTGGGTCTGACCCGCCGCATAATTCAAGACCCTTTGGACGAAGGACAGATTGTGGCTTCAAGACGCGAAGATGCACGCGCTGAAAAAGAACAGAAGAAAAAAGATAAAGGTCCGGGCATGTTTGCCCAGATGAAGCAGGTCTTCGCCATGACCCGCAAGTCAGACCCTAACGTTGTTTGGGTTATGTTGGCATGTGCTCTTGCTGTTCTGTTGCTCTTCATCCTCATCGGTGTATTGACGGGTAACTGGATTACCTGGACTCTCATCGGTATTCCCTTTGCCATTTTGGTTGCTGTTTTGGTTCTTTCGCGCCGCGCAGAACGAGCTGCTTTCAATCAGATTGATGGTCAGCCCGGTGCCTCTGGTGCCGCTTTGAGCTCATTGCGCCGCGGTTGGATTGTCGAAGAGCGCCCCGTAGCAATGAACCCCCGCACTCAGGATTTGGTGTTCCGTGCCCTCGGTCGCCCCGGCGTCGTCTTGGTCACTGAGGGTCATTCTCAGCGTGTGGGCGGACTTATCGCCCAGGAGAAGAAGCGTCTCAAGCGGATTGCGCCCAACGTTCCTGTGCATGTGATTAAGTCCGGAAATGGCGAAGGTCAGACTCCGGTTAAGAACATCACTAAAGAAATGCGCAAACTTCCCAAGACTCTCACCGAGCAGGAAGTTCACGCTATTAATGGTCGACTCTCGTCGCTGGGTAATAACCTGATGCCCATGCCTAAGGGAATTGACCCCACTCGCATGCGCCCCGACCGTAAGGGTATGCGCGGCCGCTAAGTGATGGTTACTCCGTTTTTCTCTACAAATAGCTCCCTGGTGCGCCGGGGAGCTATTTTTGTGCGCTATTCTCTGAAGGGAGCAGCGCCCTCCCGTTCTTAGTTAGCAGGTAAACATGTAGAAAATAGTCCCTTCTCTCTGGTCAGACCACGATGCAGATCACATGGCAGAGCTCTACGAAAGGGCATTGGGGGCAACCATTACCCAAGAAGTGCGGTATCCAGAGAAGCCTATCGGGTATTAGTGGACGACGGCGCCCAGGTACTGATGGAGTTAGGTTCCTACCCTTTTAGCGACTTATATGCCTGGGTCGAAGACCGCTGTGGGGTGAGCTGGCAGTTGATGCTTGCGCAGCCAGAGAGCGAGCCCCGACCCTTTATTATGCCAGCGCTGATGTATACGCGAGGTCATCACACTCAAGAATTTACCCAGATGCTTCTGCGCCTTTTCCCCGGTTCCACTGCAGGAACTCCAATTTTGGCTCCCGGACAAGACCAGCAAGTGATATTCTCCGAAGCTCGCATCGCAGGAGACTGGATGATGATTTCAGACGGCGGCGACGTCCACGACTTTACATTCACGATGAAAAAGATTGAAATCGATCAGTTCTAAAAAGAGCTGTTAGCGGATACGAACCAGCGCAGTATTGCGAATACGATCGTGAGCACCGCGCTGATCAGCATCCATCAAGAAGACAGGAATCACCAACATAATCAGGGAAGAGCGGATAAAACCGGTTGCCCACCCCGCTGGGGTGCCGTCCAAACGCTGAACCTGCATGCCCAACAGAAGATGCCCTAAGGTGTGCCCCATAAATCCTACGCACACGCTCTGATACAGCCATACGAAAATCAGAAGGGTTATGGATTGAGCGACATTGCCCTGAGGCCAGCCGATAAGTGCCAGAATTCCCCAGCACAGATACCAGTCGACAATAAAAGCGAGGATACGCCGTCCGAAGCGAGCCAGGGATCCAGGACCTTTTTGCGGTCTGCCCATATACTCGCCGGGATAATTCTGGGTAGTGGGAGGACCGTCGAGCCAGCCGCCCACGTCGTTGCGATCAATCACAACAACAAGACTACCGAATCAGTCCGAGGAGGGGAAACTACTGCAAACCCTCCCTTGAAAACTAGATTTTGGGTGATTCATCTCTCAATTTACTGTTACAAGTACGAAACAAAGATGATACAGAGCCGCAAAAAGGGAACAATAGACTGTAGAGACAACCTTTGAAGAAAACGCTTCAGAGAAAATCGGGTCGCCTCAAACTCGACTAAGGAGAAAACCGACCATGTTTACAAGCTCACAGGAAGTTCTGGATTTTATCCGGGATGAAGAAAACGGCATCAAGTTCGTCGACATTCGTTTCTGCGATATGCCCGGCGTCCAGCAGCACTTCAACATGCCCGCAAAGTCCATTGACGAAGACTTCTTCGTGACCGGACAGATGTTCGATGGCTCCTCCATCCGAGGCTTTCAAGGCATCGCTGAATCGGACATGCAGCTGATTCCTGATCCCAAGAGCGCCTACGTCGATCCTTTCCGCGTTGAGAAAACCCTCAACATCACCGGTTCCATCGTGAATCCCCGCACCGGCGATCCCTACCACCGTGATCCTCGCGGCGTGGCTGAGCGTGCTGAAGACTACCTGAAGTCCACTGGTATTGCTGATACCGCGTTTTTCGCCTCTGAAGCAGAATTCTTTGTCTTCGAAGATGTTCGTTATGAAGTCACTCCCCAGTCCACCGGTTTCAAGATTGATTCCGATGAGGCTTACTGGAACACCGCTCGCAAGGAAGAGGGCGGCAACCTGGGTAACAAGACTCCCATCAAGGGTGGCTACTTCCCCGTTTCTCCTGTAGACAAGCAGGCGGATTTGCGCGATGCCATGAGCGTCGTCATGGACGAGGTTGGACTAGAAGTTGAACGCGCCCACCACGAAGTTGGCGCAGCAGGTCAGGCTGAAATTAACTACAAGTTCTCCACTTTGACTCAGGCTGCAGATGATTTGCTGAAGTTCAAATACGTCATCAAGAATACTGCCGATGCCTATGGCAAGACCGTTACGTTCATGCCCAAGCCTGTGTTCGGCGACAACGGTTCTGGTATGCACTGCCACCAGTCACTGTGGCAGGACGGCGAGCCCCTCTTCTTCGACGAGCGCGGCTACGCAAACCTTTCCGATACCGCACGCTGGTACATTGGTGGTCTGATTGAGCATTCCTCCGCTGTTCTCGCATTCACCAACCCCACGGTGAACTCTTACAAGCGCCTGGTACCCGGCTACGAAGCACCCATCAACATGGTGTACTCGCAGGGCAACCGCTCAGCAGGTATCCGCATCCCGATTACCGGCACCAACCCCAAAGCAAAGCGTCTTGAATTCCGCGCGCCGGACCCCTCCTGTAACCCTTACCTTGCTTTTGCCGCACAGCTGATGGCTGGTTTGGACGGCATCCGCAACCGTATCGAACCCCCAGCACCTATCGACAAGGATCTCTACGAGCTCCCCGCCGAGGAAGCTGCAGATATCAAGAAGGCACCGGAAAACCTCGAAGAAGCTTTGGCAGCACTCGAAGAAGATCATGACTTCTTGTTGCAGGGTGATGTCTTCACCGAGGACCTCATCGAAGCATGGATTTCTTACAAGCGCCAGGTTGAACTTGAACCCCTCAAGCTCATCCCCCACCCGCTTGAATTCCAGATGTACTTCGGTGTCTAATATTTTGATTCTGATGTGACTTTGTGAAAGGGAGATTCCACCATCTGTGGAATCTCCCTTTGCTTTGGTCCAACGAATGATGGAGGAAACCATGAAAACCCCTAATTTAACCAGCGCCCATCAGCCTATTCAGCGCAGGAACGAGGTGTTCCAAACCGGATTGATGTCCCAGCTATTGGATGGAATTTACGACGGCGAGCTCACCATCGGCGAGTTGCTCACCCACGGCGATTTTGGCGTGGGTACCTTTGACGGGCTCGACGGCGAGATGATCGTTCTCGATGGGATTTGCTATCAGATGCGCCATGACGGCACCGTTACCCCAGCCGGACTAAATCAACGCACCCCGTTTGCCGTCGTCACCCATTTTCAACCGGTACTACAGCGGGAATTGCCTGAGAACCTTTTGCGCACTTCTGCCGCTGAAATCCTCGATCATTTCACCGGTTCCAAGAATTATATGTATGCATTGAAAATCTGGGGCGAGTTCGATTGGGTACGCACCCGCACGGTCATCAAGCAGAGTAAGCCCTACCCCAAAATGGTAGATGCCACCGATAACGAAGAGATTGTGCAGTTCGACGACGTCGAGGGCACCATTGTGGCGTTCCGAACGCCCATTTATGAGCAGGGCATTGGCGTTCCCGGCTGTCACGCACACTTCATTGATTCATCACTCACCCGCGGTGGGCACGTGGTCGACTTCAAGCTGAAAAGAGCCAACGTCGAAATCTGCCCAGGCACCGATTTGCGCTTGCAATTGCCGCTTACCGAGGCATTTTCTGAGGCAAATCTATCTCCCGATAACCTTTCTGAGCAGATTTCGAAAGCGGAGAAACACTAGAACCGAGGCTCCAGCCGCAGTAAATCGGTATCGAAGAAGAGTCGTTCAAACACCTGCCGCGAATGGCGGGTGAGTCGCAGGTAGTCCTCTTCAAGATCACGTGCGTGTCCGGGCGCATAACCGCACCAGCGGGCTATTGCTTCCAAATCTGTACGCTGGGAGGTCAGCACGTCAGAGGCGCGCCCGGTACGCAGCACATTGCATCCGCGGATTTTGGTGGCGAGTCTCCAGGCGTCTTTGAGGGTCTCGGCATCCTCTTCCCCTACTAGACCCAACTCTGCAGCAGCGTTGAGCGCGGAGATGGTGCCGGTGACCTGAAGCTGCGGAAAATCGTGAGCAAAACACAGCTGCAAAAGCTGAACGATCCACTCCACATCGCTCAGCCCGCCTCTGCCCAGTTTGAGTTGCCGGGTACGGTCGGCACCACGCGGCATCCGCTCATTCTCCACCCGCGCTTTCATCCGGCGAATTTCAATGATTTGTTTCTGCTCGAAACGAGAGGGATAGCGGTAGCGATTAATCAAATCGACAAAAGCCGCCGCCAGCTCATAGGAGCCCGCAATAGGACGGGCGCGCAGTAACGCCTGGAATTCCCAGGTATCTGCCCAACGCTCATAATATTCGCGGTAGGAATCAAGCGAACGCACCATAGGCCCTGATTTACCCTCGGGCCGCAAATCCGCGTCAATCTCTAGAACCTTTTCAGCGCGGATAGGTGGCTTGCATGGCTGCTTGAGCAGGTGAACAGTGCGCTGAATCAGCTCGTTTGCCTCGGCGAGAGCTTCGCGTTCGTCCGCCTCGGGGCGGGGTTGGTGAACGTACATCAAATCGGCGTCAGAACCGTAACCAATCTCGCGACCACCTTGGCGACCCATGGCGATAATGGCGACGTCGGTGAGAGGCTCAATTACGTCGTCTGAGTCCTCGCCCAGGTAACGCTCGCGCTGGGCAATCATCAGCGCACCTTCTATGGCCGCCTGGTCTATGTTGGACAAGCCAATCGCAATGTCTTCAATATCCAGCAGGTTTGCCGATTCGCCCATGGCAAGTCGGAGAATTTCCCGACGGCGAATCAGGCGCAGATTTCGGATGGCGCTGTCGGTTTGGGGATGGCGAGTGAGCTGATTACGTATTTGAGTGTTGAGATCATCAAAACTACGCGGTTTGAGCTCGGCGTCCCGGTCGAGCCAGGCAATGGATTCGGGAACGTCTTCAAGAATATCTGCAATAAAACGCGATGAGGCGAGAATCTGGCACAGGCGCTCTGCTGCTGCCGGTGAATCTCGTAGCATTCGAAGATACCAGGGGGTGGTACCTAGTGATTCTGAGATTCTGCGGAATCCCAGAAGACCAGCATCGGGATCTACGCCTTTGGCAAACCAGCCTAGAAGTACCGGCATGATGGTGCGCTGGATTTCTGCTGAGCGTTGGATGCCCTTGGTAAGCGCCTCAATATGGCGCATCGCTCCACGGGGGTCTTTATAGCCCAGGGCCGCAAGACGATCCTGTGCAGCTTCTTTAGTCAACGCAAGCTCGTCTTTGCTCAGGTTGGCAACCGCTGCCAGCAAGGGCCTAAAGAAGAGTTGCTGATGCAGCGATTTTACATGGCGTTTGAGCCGGTTCCATGCCTTCATCATTTCATCAACGTTGAGCTTGCCGATTTCGTCTGTGGGAACAATAGAACGAGCAAGAACCCTCTGATCTGCCGGTTTATCGGGCATCAGATGGGTTCGGCGCATGCGCAGAAGCTGGATGCGGTGTTCTAATAAGCGGAGATATTTATAGTCATCGGTGAATTGGGCGGCATCGGCTCGCCCAATGTAGCTGGCGTTAGTGAGTGCTCCCAGCGAGTCAACGGTAGCTTGAGTTCGCACCGTAGGGTCGGTTCGACCGTGCACCAGTTGCAGAAGCTGAACGGTAAATTCGACGTCCCGCAAACCGCCCGGGCCGAGCTTAATCTGCCGGTCAATTTCTGCTTTTGGAATGTTGTCAGTCACGCGAGCGCGCATTGCTTGAACCGATTCCACAAAACCATCACGCGCCGCTGATTCCCAGATGAGAGGGTGCATGGCGCTCATCCAACGTTTGCTCAGTTGAGCGTTGCCAGCAACCGGGCGGGCCTTGAGGAGCGCCTGGAACTCCCAGTTCTCTGCCCAGCGTTTGTAGTAGGTTTTGAAGGAATCTACGGTACGCACTAACGCGCCGTCTTTGCCTTCGGGGCGCAAGTTTGCGTCAACTTCCCACAGCATCGGTTCTGGGGCTGGGCCCATGATGGCGCGGGCGAGACCTTGCACGAGCTCGCTACCAATGGCGGATGCGGTAGATTCATCTATCTGCTGGGTATCGGCGGGCAGGTCGGAAAGCGGCACACGGTCCACCGCGTAGACAACGTCGACGTCGGAGATGTAGTTGAGTTCACGGGCGCCGCATTTGCCCATACCAATGACGGCAACTTCAACCTGTGCGACTTCGGCTGCATCAAATTTTTCGCCGGCTTCTTGACGGGATATCGCCAGCGCTGCGTCGAGTGTGGCGGCAGCGAGATCGGAGAGCTTTCGCCCCACGGTGGGCATGAATTCGTGGGGTGCTGGTGAGCACGTATCACGAATAGCTATTTCACAAAGGAACCTGCGGTATTGCGAGCGAAGGGTAACGTAGGCATCTTTTCCGCCCATAGTGGCAATCGGGTTGGCCGCTGCAGGGTCTGCCCCTACCGTTTGAAGCATCTGTGTGCGGTACTGGGTGTCAAGCGGCGCAAAGGGGGTGAGGTGCTCGTGGTCTATTTCGGGCAGCAGAGTGCGGGGAAATTCGTCGACCTGCGGTGCAGTCGGATCAATGTTGAAGACGTCGGTATGCTCCGGTCGTCGCATCAAAAAGTCTCCGAGAGCCTCTGATGACCCCAGTAACCGGAAGAAAGGCAGTTGCTGATCGCCCTGTTCCACATAGCGGGCAAGAGTCGGATCTTTGTCCAGCATGCGCACGATTGCAGGCAACGCGATGTCAGGAGAGGGCGCATACCGGAGCCCGGCAAAAAGCTTCTGGCGATCGATGCTCTCTAACTCAGGAGATTTGAGCCAGCGGGCGCTTTTGGCAGCGTCGAAGAAACCGATGCTAACCATTTCGGCGAGCATACGGCTTTCGTTGCGCTTGGCTATTTCTGCCAGACTCATGGCGTCAGTATTGGGCTCATTTCCTGCCACTGATCTTCCTTCCGGTGAGGTGTAACGAGGTTAAGACAGGGGTTAGAGGATGCCGAGATTATGTTTAAGCTCGTAAGGGGTGACTTCGGCTCGGTAGGCGTCCCAATCATTACGTTTGTTGCGCAGGAACTGTTCGAAAACCTGTTCGCCGAGGATTTCTGCCATGAAGTCAGAATCTTCTGTGCGCTGGATGGCATCGTGTAGGGAGCTAGGGAGCGAATGGTAGCCCATGGCGCGGCGCTCTGCTGAGCTGAGTGCTTGAAGGTCTTCGGTGACTTCTGGCGCCAGTTCGTATTCGTTTTCAATACCTTTGAGCCCTGCTCCGAGGATAACGGCGTAGGCAAGGTATGGATTCGCTGCCGAATCAACACCGCGATATTCGATGCGAGCTGATTGCATTTTATTTGGCTTGTACAGCGGTACACGAACCAGTGCTGAACGGTTATTATGCCCCCAGGACACGTAAGAGGGTGCTTCTCCCCCACCCCACAGTCGCTTATATGAGTTCACAAACTGATTGGTCACAGCGCTAAATTCTGGTGCGTGTTTGAGCACGCCGGCAATAAAGTGGCGGGCTGTGCGGGAGAGCTGGAACTCTGCCCCTGCTTCAAAGAAAGCATTGGTGTCCCCCTCAAAGAGGGAGAAATGAGTGTGCATACCCGAGCCGGGGTGGTCGGTGAAGGGCTTGGGCATGAATGTCGCATAGAGGTTCTGTGACAGTGCCACTTCTTTGATGATGGTGCGGAAGGTCATGATGTTATCTGCTGTTTGCAACGCATCGGCATGGCGCAGATCAATCTCGTTTTGACCGGGACCTGCCTCGTGGTGGGAGAATTCCACCGAAATACCGACTTCTTCCAGCATGGTTACCGCGCGTCGTCGAAAATCTTGGACGATACCGCCGGGAGTGTGATCAAAGTAGGATTCGCTATCGACCGGAGTGGGAAATCCGTCGGCACCGAGTTCGCGTGATTTGAGAAGGTAGAACTCAATCTCCGGTGAGGTGTAGCAGGTAAATCCCATACCCGATGCCTTTTCTAAGGTTCGTTTGAGAACTCCGCGAGTATCCGCGGCACTAGGCTCACCATCGGGTGTGAGAATGTCGCAGAACATGCGAGAGGTAGGGACTTCGTCCCCGCGCCAGGGAAGAATTTGGAAGGTGGATGGATCAGGCTGTAACAGCATATCGGATTCATAGATGCGAGAGAGCCCTTCGATGGCAGAGCCATCAAACCCCAGCCCCTCGGCAAAGGCACCTTCAACTTCTGCAGGAGCGAGCGCCACCGATTTTAGGGTGCCCACCACATCGGTAAACCACATGCGCACAAAGCGAACGTCTCGTTCTTCAATGGTGCGCAATACGAACTCTTGTTGGCGATCCACGGGGCTCCTTCAATACATGGTCGTTTTCTTCCCAGCGTGGGAAGAAAGTTGTTCTCTTTCACTTTATAAGGTTCTGAGCTCAAGGCGGGTAAAGTCGTGGGTATGACTTCTTCAGATGATTCATTGCGTGCCGGTTCTGAGGAAACCGCACCGTATTCCGAAAGCTCCCCTGACCCAGTTACTCCGGCGGAGCACCCAGAAAAACAGTCTGCCAGTGTCTTTGATGGTGTCCGCAAAATTCGTACCGTACATCTTGCTGCGGCAAAGAAACAGGGCGAAAAGTTTGCGATGCTGACCAGCTATGACTATCTCACCGCTCAAATCTTTGATAGTGCGGGAATCGAGATTCTTCTGGTGGGCGATTCTGCCGGATCCAACGTGTTAGGGCACGAATCAACTCTCAGCATCACCGTGGATCAGATGATTCCACTCGTTGGAGCAGTAGCTGCCGGGGCACAGCGAGCACTGGTTGTAGCTGATCTGCCCTTTGGTTCCTACCAGCAGTCCCCTGAGCAGGCTGTGGCAACAGCTGTTCGAATGATGAAAGAAGGAGGCGCTCACGCCGTCAAAATGGAGGTCAATGATTATTTCGTTGACCACGTCCGCGCGGTTGCTCAAGCTGGTATCCCTGTCATGGCGCATATCGGATTCACACCCCAGTCTGAACACGCTCTGGGCGGTTATCGAGTGCAGGGGCGCGGCGAAACAGGGGCAAAGGTTGTAGAAACGGCCCGACTCATGGAAGAAGCAGGCGCTTTCTGCATTCTGATGGAAATGCTCCGATCAGACGTCGCTGCCGAGGTTGAACGCATCGTGGAAATCCCCACCATCGGAATTGGCGCCGGTGGCGCAACCACCGGTCAGGTTTTGGTCTGGCAAGACATGTTTGGCCTACGCCAGGGCAAGATGGCCCGCTTCGTCAAACAGTACGCCAACCTCTTTGACACAATTCAGGACGGCGCTCGCGCCTACCGTGCCGACGTCCGCTCCGGAGCCTACCCTGCTGCCGAGCATCGCTTTGATGACTAAAGGAGCACTAAAGGTGAATGTTGAGATCCGTTTAGAGGCTTCCGCTGACTATGAAGAAGTTGAAAATCTTAACCGGGATGCTTTCTGGAACGTTTTTCAGCCTGGCTGCAACGAACACTATCTGGTGCACGTCATGCGTGCCCATGAAGATTTCGTGCCCGAGCTGGCTCTGGTTGCCGAAGTTGACGGCAAGCTGGTGGGAAACATCATGTATACGATGTCCACTCTGAAAAATGATGCGGGTGAGGAAAAGAAAATCGTGACCTTCGGCCCCTTAGCGGTGCACCCTGGCTATCAGCGGAGAGGCATCGGCAAGATGCTCATGCAAGAGAGTTTTGAACGAGCTAAAGCGCTGGGCTACGAAGCTGTTGTTATTATGGGCAACCCAGAAAATTACGTCGGTAGCGGATTCCGCGCCTGCCTCGATTTTAAGGTCTGCATAGCCGACGGATCTTTTCCGATGGCGCTTCTGGTTCTAGAACTCACAGAAGGCTCACTCGGCGGACAACGGTGGGTCTATAGCGAAAGCCCGCTCTTTCAGATAGATGCGGAAGCTGCCGAACAGTTTGAGAAGACCTTCCCAGCACGTGAGAGAGGCTATGCCCCTTCCCAGGAACTCTTCGCTATCTATAGCTGGGCATTTCTGCACCCCGCTGAATCCTAATGTCGGCGCAAAATGGCGGTCACTACTTCACCAGTAGTGACCGTCCTGAAGTTTAAAAACCTTCTCGCTCAACAGCGAAACGATTAAATTCTAGAGCCAGGAATCCTTCTGGGCATCAAGTTCTTCGTTGCGTGCTTTTGCCTTTTCCATCGCGTGCGAAGCTTCTTCAGCCGTATCAAAAGGTCCCCACAGCTCAGTTATCTTAGACTGCTGTCCTTTCTCTACCTGACCGGTGGAAAGGTTGTACCAGAACTTTTCGTCGCGGGCACCGCTCAAATCTTCAATAGCCATGTTTACTCCTTGAGTTTAATGAAATGCATTCAGTGAGTCTGCTTACTTTTCTATCATAGCGTGTTCAATCCAACCGCTTGGGTGAGCTCTGTCCAGCTCCTCTTCGCCTCTCGGTTGGCAAAAGATTCTGAGCTTGAAACATCACCTCAACACCCTTACCCTGCCACAAGGTTTAAGATAGAGGGTATGGCTACAACTCCTGCTTCACATAACTTACCCGCCGAACCCGGCAAGGCGCCCCTGGGCTACCTACGCCCCGGCGTCATTGCCCCTATGCGCTCCGTTCCCGCCCACATCGAACGCCCCGAATACGTGGGCAAAGCAGAGGCGAACGAGGGGAATGACTCCAACATGTACGCTCCCGAGGAAATTGAGATGGTGCGTGCCGCCGGTGAGATAGCTGCCAATGCCATTGTTGAAGCATCGAAAATTGCCCAGCCCGGAACAACTACCGATCAGATTGATGTGCTTATTCACGAGTACATCTGCGACCACGACGCCTACCCTTCGACCGTCGACTACCGCGGATACACCAAAGCAGTCTGCACTTCTCTCAACGAAGTTATCTGCCACGGTATCCCCGACTCCACCGTTCTAGAAGACGGCGATATTCTCAATCTAGATGTCACCGCCTATAAGAACGGCGTCCACGGAGACACCAATGTAACCCTGCTAGTGGGCGATGTAGACGAAGAATCACGCCTGCTCGTTGAGCGCACCGAAGAATCCCTACGCCGCGCTATCAAGGCGGTCAAACCCGGGCGAGAAATCAACGTGATTGGCCGCGTTATCGAAAAATATGCCGCACGATTTGGCTACGGTGTGGTGCGCGATTTCACCGGTCACGGCGTAGGCCGTGAGTTCCACTCGGGACTCATTGTGCCTCACTACGACGCAGCTCCGGCATACAACACCGTGATGGAACCGGGCATGATATTCACTATTGAACCTATGCTCACCCTCGGTGAGATTGCCTGGGATATGTGGGAGGACGATTGGACGGTCGTCACCCGCGACCGCAAGCGCACTGCCCAATTCGAGCACACCCTCGTGGTCACCCAAGACGGCGCAGATATTCTTACCCTTCCCACCATTTCCTAACCCGAAAGATAGAACTCATGACTGAAACTGTTACCGAAACCGTAGAAATTCAGGTAGAGGTCACCAAACCTACTCCCGCTGATCTTGCCATCGGCATTGATATCGGGGGAACCGGCATGAAGGGCGGTATTGTCGATATCCGCACCGGTAACCTGGTGTCGGACCGCTTCCGCATTCCCACTCCTTCACCGGCGACACCCGAGGCTTGCGCCGAGGTTGTAGTGCAGATTGTGGAAGAACTACAGTCCCGTGACCTCGCGCCTGCACCCGATTCTCCCATAGGTATCGACTTTCCCGCCGTCGTCAAAAATGGTCGTACTCTCTCCGCTGCCAACGTAGACGAAACTTGGATTGGTGCTGATTTGGAAGGCATCATGTCCAAGGCGCTAGGTGGGCGCCGCGTGTATGGCCTCAATGACGCCGATGCCGCCGGACTCGCCGAAGCTCACTACGGGCAGGGCAAAGACAAAGACGGTCTGATCGCCGTGATTACTCTGGGCACCGGCATCGGCTCTGCCCTCATTATCAACGGTCAGCTCGTTCCCAACACAGAGCTGGGCCACCTGGAAATCGATGGGGAGGACGCCGAATCGCGTGCTTCAGCACGTGCCCGCGAACGCGAGGATCTCTCCTGGAAGAAGTACGGTAAGCGCCTGCGCCGCTACTTTACCCATGTTGAGATGCTGTTCTCCCCCGATTTGTTCGTGATCGGTGGCGGCGTTTCGAAGAATCCCGATAAGTTCCTTCCCTACTTTGAAGATGAAGTAGAGACCCCCATCGTCATGGCAACCCTGCGCAACAATGCCGGTATCGTCGGTGCAGCGCTGTGGGCTGCTGGCTGGACCCAGACCGTGGAGGATGTCGACTAAGAGTCAGCTGATAGTTAGGATACAAAGGTGCGGATGTTCACGGAACATCCGCACCTTTTGCTTTGCATGGCTGAAATTTTGTGATGTTCATTTGCAAAGTCCCCCCCCAAAAAAATTACCACTACTGCCTCTCATGGAACGGGTTGTTCGCTCTCATCATCATTAGCCTGCCGTATCGCTAACGGAGATTCCTTGCCCGACGCCGTCCAGTGGTCGACAGCGTGGGTAAGAGAAGCACTCGAGTTTGGTGAAAATCTACAAGTGGGTCATGGTAATGGCCCCCTCGATCATTTCCACCGCCTCCGCCGCCAGGCCCAGTTCTCACTGCAGGTTCCCCATAGCACCATCTCTTCACCATCTAGAAGACAAGCTGTTGTGCCCGCAGCAGGACCATTTACCCAGCAATTGTGGGAATTAGCAGGCGATGCGTTGGACCGATTTTCGCAGGAGAGCATTGTTCCCGCTTTGATGCAAGGTACTCTCAACGCAGAACAGTTCCATTTCTATGTGGAGCAAGACGACTACTATTTGCAGGTCTACAGCTCTGTATTGTCGCGGCTCTCTTCCCTCGCCCCTCATGAGGAGGAGCGAAAGATGTGGGCGAAGGCGGTCACCCAGACTATTACGGTGGAGCAGGAAATGCATCGAAAGTTCCCTCTGCCAAACATTGTGGAGCCTTCTCCCCTTACCCTTGCTTACACTGACTTTTTAAGGGCTGAAGTGGCTTCCGACTATGTTGTAGGAGTTGCTGCGATACTCCCTTGTTTCTGGTTGTATGCCCAGCTTTCGGAGTACCTTCCAGAAGAAATCGCGGATGACCACCCCTACAAACTGTGGATAGAGACTTACCGGGACGAAGAATTTTTGCGTGCCACTGCTCAAACACTCGAAGTGATGGAGCACCAGCTCACACACGCCTCAAATGCACAAAGGGAGCAAGCCCGTAACGCTTTCGTACGTGCCTGCTCCCTCGAAGCAGATTTCTTTACCCAAGCTCTACTGATTGATCCCCGTTAGAGTCTCGCCCCTTCCCCCCGGGCAAGACAGGGACTTTAAACCAGTTAGAGCAGAGTCGGCTGGTCTATTTCGCCGGAAGACGATGTCTTGGATTTCTTCACCGTCTTATTAACCGGAGAATTCCGTTCCTCTGCGCTCCCTTCTTCTTTTACAGGAGCAGGAGTGTCAACCCGGTCTTTACGCAGGTCAGCGATTGCTTTTTCAAAGTCTTCCAGATTATCGAAGGCCTGGTAGACACTGGCGAAACGCAAAAAAGCTACGGTATCAAGCTTGGAGAGCGGTTCTAGAATGGTGAGCCCGACTTCATGGGCATCAATTTCTGCAAGCCCGCGAGCACGGATTCTCTCTTCCACCTCCTGTGCCAGCTTTGCCAAATCATCTTGGGAGACTGGCCGCCCCTGGCATGCTTTGCGCACGCCAGAGATAATTTTCTGGCGGTTAAACGGCTCAGTTACACCTGAACGTTTGATGACCGAAACAGAGGTGGTTTCCACCGTAGAGAATCTGCGCCCACATTCAGTGCACTGGCGGCGCCGGCGAATTGCTGCGCCGTCGTCGGATGTACGCGAGTCAACCACTCGGGAATCGGGGTGCCGACAATAAGGGCAAATCATGCGTTATTTCCTCGGGTACGGGCGGTAATGGCTTCACCGTGGGCTGGTAAATCTTCGTCAGTAGACAACGTAACAATGTGATCCCCAATTGTAGCGAGTGCGTCCTGGGAGTACTCAATGAGCTGAACAACCTTCATAAAAGTGCTGGTGTTCAGCCCCGATGCGAAAACCGCAGTTCCTCCGGTGGGAAGTACGTGGTTTGATCCAGCGGCGTAATCACCCAGCGGAACCGGCGAGTAGGGGCCGATAAAGATTGCCCCGGCGTTGCGAATCTGCGCAGCTACTGCGCTTGCAGATTCGGTATGTACTTCGAGGTGTTCGGGAGCGTAGGCGTTAGCGACGTCCACGCTATGTTGCAGTGAATCGGTGAGAATAATTCCCGATTGGGGGCCTTCTAGGGCTTCTTTAACGCGGTCACGGTGCTTTGTGGCGCTGGCACGCCTAGCAATAGCCTCTTGCACTTTCTCCGCCAATTCTGGCGAATCGGTGATGAACACTGATCCTGCGTGGGGATCGTGTTCTGCCTGGGATATAAGATCTGCCGCAACGAAATCAGGATTCGCTGAGGAGTCTGCAATGACGGCTATTTCAGTCGTTCCGGCTTCACCGTCTACACCGACGACGCCCTGCAACGCTCGCTTGGCAAGGGCAACAAAGATGTTACCGGGGCCGGTGATGGTATCGACTGGTTCAAGAATATCCGCATCATCGGTGAGCCCGTACGCCATGGACGCTAGGGCTTGGGCGCCTCCAATAGCCCAGACTTCATCGATTCCTAAGATTGAGGCAGCAGCTAAAATAGTGGGGTGCGGCAACCCGCCGAATTCTTTTTGCGGCGGTGTGCACAGCACGATGGACTCTACTCCTGCCGCCTGAGCCGGAACGGTATTCATA
>NZ_LXTU01000041.1:0-11629 GCF_001683935.1 Rothia sp. ND6WE1A
GTACACTTCGGCCTTAGGTCCGACTCCGTTATAGCGTCCAATGAGCGCTTGAATATCCGCTGGCTTCATGGAGAGACTAGGTCTGGGAACACCAATATCGTTCGCATCCCAAAAATGCAAATATGCAGTACATTTAATATTAAAATCAATATCATCTTTTAATTTAAACCAAACAGTTCTTAAGTCTTTTACTGGATCGAACAAATTACCGTTTATTATTTTCTTAGATACACAATAATTCCACCCAGATATTGCTGAAGATGCAAAAATTTGTCCCCATCCGGTTGACGACTCACTTTTGGCACCCACGATGACTGCATCGTCAGCTGCGATATCAGTAGGATTCCACTTACGTGACTCCCAAAGAACCGGGGCTTGTATCAAGGCCTTTCTGATACCCAGCTCTCGAGCTAGATTTGTAATTAAAATATCCTTTGAGAGGATGCGGTTAAAGGCCATGGTGGTAGTCACTCCATCTAAAGTAGCCCAATCTCTGTCTGTCCAACCATCACCCCCAGTTTCAGGCACTCCAATGGATACTAGATATTTTTGTAAATCTTTTAGTAGCGCATCTTTATATAGTTTTTCGTTAAAGAAAACATCAAGTTTTGATGAAACAGAAGTTTGGTTATAGGTATTTTGCCCAATATCTCGACCTGAAGAGATATTCTTATCAATCTCAATCAAAGAGTCACCAGTTCCAACACTTACTGTATCAATCTGATCGAAAGCCCAGTTAGTGGGTAAAGGGTACCCTAAGTTACCGGAGAATCCACTTGACATATCACACACAAAGCTAGTCGAAGAGAGCCCTTCATCGAAAACTCGTTGGCAGACATTCCTGGCACCATATATGCCCACCTTGTAACCCGAACTTGAAAGAAGCGCATTATTGAGTGCTCGGAAATACGGAAGAACATTAGAGGTGACTTCACCGTCTAAAGCATCATAATCAACCGAGAAGTAGATTATCGTTCCGTCTTTGAAACCAAACTTCTTAGCCCAGAAAGTTGCATCTTCAGCATCCTGAGCACCCTGAGCAGGGGTGAAATAGTCTACAGAGTTATTAAAGGTCTGATAGATGGGGAAACATCTCAAACCATTTGATGCAATCGTAGCGAGTTCCCCAGGTTGTATCTGCTTTTCTAAGAGATTCTTTGTAGAAGGATTATAGAGATAGCGCCCTACATATCTATACCCTGCCGCATATAAAGCTTTAGCTCTGGCATCAGTAATTTTAGTAACGCCATCACAAGCAGAACCTGCTCTGCTCTGATCTCCATAGGAAACAAGCAAAGAGCTCCATGTGGCAAAATCAGCCTTACCCGTTGCGGGAAGCTTAGCGAATGTCTGGAATGCACTAACAGCTGTTGAGACCTCTGCTGTAAAAGATCCAAACGCTACACTTCGTTTATTGAGAATCATCGCTGCTGTGAACAGCTGAGCCCAGATACCAGTGCTGCCCACTTGAAGTACGTGACTTTTGAGAGAACTTTGGGTACCAGGGCCGAATACACCATTTGCTACCCCATCAGCCATTCCAGCCTCATATTGAATGGCGAACAGCATGCATTGCGCTACGGTTCGGGAGTGATAGCCTTCTGCCGGAATGATTTGAAAATCTCTTCTTTTAATATATCGTCCGTTCAACCACTGTTGAATTTGACGGATAGAAGGATTTCCCCCGGAGATTAAGACATAAGGATCCATGTTAAGTAACCCTTTAAATACTTTAGGCTCTATTCCTGATCCTGGCAGAGCGCTGGAGACACCCATGTCCTTCTTTAATTGAGTCACTGAAGCTTGGACGGTGGGGTTATACGTCCCGTCGATTTTTCCTCCGTCGTAACCTTTGCAGTAAAGACCTGATTGGATAATTTTGAGGATATTTTCGGGGTTTTTGTACTTGCATTGATAACGGGAAACTTTGTTTGCAAAGTAGAAAGGGTCGTTGGGCCGAAGCCGTCGGATAAATTTGTGATTCCTAGTTCGTGTTGTCGTGCTCTCGTGAGAGCGTACATGACGGTCCAGCTGGTGTTTCCGTTTTCTGGTACAGCTGCGATTCCGAGCGTAGCGCCCTTGTTATAGGTGGAATTGATGAATTGTTGTGCTTTTAGTACCATTAGGTCGCTCATTGAGCCTCCAGATTTTTAGATTGATTAGAGTTAACGATACGTGGTGTAGGTCGTATGCGAGCTGATCTGAGATGATTAGTAGCTTAAACTTGTCGCACGTTGTCTGGGGATCAAATATATTGTGCTGAATTCGTATAGAAACGTTTATCAAAAACGAACGATTTCGACACAGGCAGTACCGAAGGGCGCTGGTTTGCCACGCATCACCGTCAAGCCGACGTTCGACCCTCGTTGCAACAGTTCAGCAGCTGCTGTATAGTTCAGTGTATGCTGACTATTGCTTCGCGCTTGGACGTGATGAACCGATTGGGTCGAGCGATGGCCGATCCCACCCGATCCCGTATTCTCCTGACCCTGCTGGGCGGCCCGGCCTACCCGGCCGCTCTCGCCCGGGAGTTGGGACTGACGCGGTCAAATGTGTCGAACCACCTCACTTGCCTACGGGACTGCGGAATTGTGGTCGCCGAACCTCAGGGGCGGAAGACCCGCTACGAGATCGTTGACGCCCATCTTGTCCAGGCGTTGAACTCACTGCTAGATACCACTCTGGCTGCCGACGAGAATGCCCCGTGTATTGATTCGGCATGTGACGTGCCCGGGTGCGCCACCGGAGAGGGGAACAGGTAAGTGGTAACTGGTCTCCTGGGGGCGGTTGGTCTGTTTATCGCCACCAATATCGACGACATCATCGTGCTCTCGCTGTTCTTCGCCCGTGGGGCCGGCCAAGCAGGGACCACACTTCGGATCCTGGCCGGGCAGTACCTTGGTTTCGCGGGCATCCTCGCAGCCACGATTCTGGTCACCCTAGGGGCGGATGCCTTCCTGCCCACCGAGGCGATCCCCTACTTCGGGCTAATCCCCCTGACCCTGGGGCTGTGGGCGGCCTGGCAAGCCTGGCGGGGAGACGATGACGACGACGATGACGCGAAAGTCAGCGGAAAGAACGTAAGCGTCTTGACCGTCGCCGGGGTGACCTTTGCCAACGGTGGCGACAATATCGGCGTCTATGTCCCGGTTTTTCTCAACGTGGATACCGCCACCGTTATCGTCTACTGCGTCGTCTTTCTGGTCCTGGTGGCGGGCCTGGTCCTGTTGGCGAAGTTCGTGGCCACCCGTCCGCCCATCGCGGAGATTCTCGAACGCTGGGAGCATGTGTTGTTCCCTATCGTCTTGATCGGCCTGGGTATCTTCATCCTCGTCAGCGGCGGCGCCTTCGGCCTTTAATAAACTCATCCCCCGTGCTGCTAGGGCCTCTCTAGGTTTCCTTACCGGCATCAACTGAACCGCCCATGAAGTTGTGAAAAGCCGCTGCCGCAGGGACTCGACCACGTTAGCGCGACAGAAATTCTAAAACTACCCTATTGGGGTGTACACGCTGCTACAGCTTGAGGAGCATCTGACCGGTCGAGTGTGTGGACGACAATGACATCGCCTTCACGGGCCTGATCCAGTGCCTTGTGCAGTCCGGGGCGGTTGGTGGTGGATCCGGATTTCTTATCAACGTAAATGTATTTGCTGGCAATACCTTCCTGGCGCAGAGCGTCGATTTGTCGGTCAAGGTCCTGTTTCGCGGTCGACACCCGGGCGTAGCCAACCTTTTCGCCAGACACACCCTCGGGCTGTTCGGAAATATCTAGAGGCAGCGACACATCTGTTCGTTTATCCATAAACCCACCCTAGCGAACAGGCGTTTTTGTAGTTCACAATATGTTCGTTTGGGGTGTTGTCAGAGTCAAAAGTCGTTGGCACAGATTCCGAGAGTCATCCTGTCGCAATGCCCGGTTATGTGGACTTCGAGGGGTCCTTCTGCCGCGTAGGTAATACCCCAGTTTCTTTGCGCAGCGCCCGGTAGACGGTGGTGCGACTAACTCCCAGAATTTCGCCGATCTGAGCGACAGTCATGTCTTTTTGTTCGTAGAGTTTCCGTGCGGTGCGCAACTTATCCCCGGACAAGGAGGGCGGCCTGCCGCCGGTTCGGCCTCAAGCCCGGGCAGCCTCAAGCCCGGCGTTGGTCCGCTCCCGGATCAGGTCACGCTCAAACTCTGCCAGTGAGGCGAAGATGTGGAAGATAAGTCGCCCGCCGGAGGAGGAAGTGTCGATGTTTTCCTGCAGCGACCGAAACTCCACTCCCCGCTCTTGGAGGCCGGCGAGTTCATCAATCAGATGCCTAATTGACCGGTCCAATCTATCCAGGCGCCAGGCCACCAACGTGTCACCGGGGCGAAGTTGATCGAGCAACTTGTCGAGTTCAGGACGCGACTCCAACAATCCGGAGGCGGTGTCGGTGAAAATCCGGTAGCAGCCGGCCGCAGTGAGAGCGTCGTGTTGGAGTCGGGCGTCCTGGTCGCCGGTGGAGACCCGGGCGTAGCCGAAATCATGTCCCATACTCAAAAACGTATCAGAACCCGTGCGGAGGTCAGTGAATGGGCACATATAATACGGCACTGTGTTGTGATACAAAAGTGTAGCGCGCCCACCTTTACGTATGGGACTATTTCGGAAACCGGGTTTTTGTGTCAGAAACGAAGCTTAAACGGTCGTTTGTGACACATTGAGCGACGGTGCTCAAAAGTAGGCTCATGGAGCTAACTTTATGTGTCAAAAGTCTATTTCAATAATAGATTGATTCACAACCTATAAGACGCGGGCGGGTGAGGCTATGAGGAAAAGCCCGGCGGGACAACCCCCGGGCACATCTACTAGCCAGTGACCATCACGATGGTCGCCGAGAAGAGCGGAAAAGGCCGCCTGGGAGTCAAAGCGCGGCAGACACAACCAATCAATGCTGCCCTGCCGGCAGACCAGGGCGGCCGTGTGAGTATCGGACAATAATGCGTAGTCCTCCAAGGGTCTGGACACAGGAGCTTTCCCCTTTCCTCAGTGGTGCGACCAGAGGGAGAAGAAACATCCACCCCGGTGCACCCGCTGCGGTGACAACGACCCATCGCCCGCAGCAGGTGGCAATCGTCACGGTTATCCCTCTTTTTCAGATTCCAGTCCTCGGGATCAGAAAAAGACGGGCACCTGTCATAGGTCAGTGAGCATCTGCTGCATCTGAGCGATCTCGACCTCCTGGTCGTTGATAACTTGTTCGGCCAGGGTGATCGCATGGGGATTCTGGCCGTCAGCAACCTCGTCACGGGCCATGTCCACCGCACCTTCGTGGTGGGCGGTCATCTGCTCCAGGTAGAGGCGGGCAGCCTCGGTGCCCTGGGCTTCCTCAAGGGCTGTCATGTCCTCCTGGCTCATCATCCCGCTCATGCCACCCATCTCGCCGTGATCCATGCCACCCATCTCGCCGTGATCCATGCCCCCAGAGTCGGTGACCGGCTGCTGCCCCCAGGCCTCGAGCATGGCGTTCATCCGATCAATCTCCGGTCCCTGGGCGTCAATAACCCCCTGGGCAAACTCCACGACCTGGGCGGGGATACCCTCCTTGGCCAGGAGCATCTCACTCATCTCCACGGCCTGCTGGTGATGGGGGATCATCATCTGGGCAAACATGATGTCCGCGTCGTTGTGATCGGCGGAGATCTCCCCGTCCGCCTCAGTCGTCGCCGTGGTGGCCGAGGTCGTCTCAGGGGTAGTCGTCGCAGTGCTGGTGGCCGAGGTGGTGGCGTCGGTGTTGCCTGACTCGGTGGCCTCACCGCAGGCGGCCAGCGCCAGGGTGGAGGCCACGGCGAGAGTGGAAAGAACAAGGGTGCGCTTCATGGTGGAGCCTTTCAGGGTCATATGGGGGCAGTGGAGAGAAGTGGTGGATCAGTGGACGGCGGTGGATGCCGGAGTAGGCGTGGCGTGTTCCTCTTTCGACTCGGTCGGAGCCAGGTGAGCCGGGTCCAGATCAATGCGGCGTAACAGCTGGGCGTTCAGGGCCACCACGATGGTCGAGGCAGACATCAAGATCGCGCCCACGGCCGGGGACAGCACGAACCCGATCGAGGCAAGCATTCCGGCGGCCAACGGCACGGCGAGGATGTTGTAGCCAGAGGCCCAGATCAGGTTCTGGATCATCTTGCGGTAGCTGGCCTGGGACAGCTCAATCATCGACAGCACTGCCCGCGGGTCATCACTGGCTAGGACCACCCCGGCAGATTCCATGGCCACATCCGTGCCGGCACCGATGGCGATACCGACGTCCGCGCGGGTCAGAGCGGGGGCGTCATTGACACCGTCACCGACCATGGCCACGCTCAAACCCCGGTCCTGCAGCTGCGTGACCTTGGTGTCTTTGTCCTGGGGCAGGACCTCGGCGAAGACCTCATCAATGCCTAGGTCCTGACCGACGGCGTGGGCCACCTGCTGCGCGTCGCCGGTGATCATCGCGACCTTCACCCCGCGGTCCTGCAGGGCTTTCACGGCGGCGCGGGATTCGGGGCGGATCTTGTCCCCGACGGCCACCGCACCGATGATCTGACCGTCGCGGACAATATGGAGCACACCGGCCCCACGCTCGGTCCAGGCGCTGGTGGTGTCGGTGAGCTCGGCCGGGGTGGTGAGGTTGAACTCGCGCAGCATGTTCGGCCCGCCCACGAGGATCTCAGCGCCATCGACAGTGGCCCGGACCCCCCGGCCGGAGGCGGCGCTGAAACCAGTTGCACGGATTTGCCGACGGGAGGCCTCGGGATGGGCGGCCGCGGCCGCCACGATGGCGCGGGCCACGGGGTGCTCACTGTCGGCCTCCGCGGCGGCGGCCAGGGCCAGCAGCTCGCCCTCGGTGACGCCGACAGCTGCCGCGACACCGGTGACCGCGTGCGCACCCTCGGTCAGGGTGCCGGTTTTGTCGAAGAGCACCACGTCGATGGTGCGCATCCGCTCGAGCGCCATCCGGTCCTTGATGAGCACCCCGGATTTCGCGGCCCGCTCGCTGGAGATCGCAATGACCAGCGGAATCGCCAGGCCCAGGGCATGCGGGCAGGCGATGACCAGCACCGTGACCGTGCGCACCACGGCATCGTCCGGGCTGCCGATAATGGTCCACACCACCGCGGTGATCAGAGCGGAGATCAGCGCGAACCAGAACAACAACGCCGCCGCCCGATCCGCCAGGGCCTGGGCCCGGGAGGAGGACTCCTGGGCGTCAGCAACCATGCGTTGGATCCCAGCCAGGGCGGTGTCCCCGCCGGTAGCCTCCACCCGGATGCGGACGGTGTTGTCGGTGGCCACGGTACCGGCGACCACCTTGTCACCGGTGTCGCGGAAGACGGGACGGGATTCGCCGGTGATCATTGCCTCATCGAATTCGGCGGCTCCGTCGAGGATGATTCCGTCGGCCGGCACCCGGGCACCGGCCCTCACCAGCACGACGTCGTCGACGACCAGCTCGGAGATGGCCACGGTGCGGGTGGTCCCGTCGATGACTTTCTCGGCCTCATCCGGCAGCAGGGCAGCCAGCGCATCAAGCGCGGAGGACGCGGCCCCGAGAGCGGACATCTCCAGCCAGTGGCCCAGCAGCATGATGGTCACCAGCAGGGCCAGCTCCCACCAGAAGTCCAGCTCAAAACCGCCCAGCCCCAGAGTGGTGACCCAGGAGGCGACAAACGCCACGGTGATGGCCATGGCGATCAGGAGCATCATCCCGGGTTGGCGGGATTTCAGTTCTTTCCATCCGCCCTTGAGGAAAGGCGTTCCGCCGTAGACGAAGATAATCGTGCCCAGCACCGGGGGGATCCAGGTGGATCCGGGGAATGCCGGGAGGTGGTAGCCGAGCAGGTGGGCGACCATGGGGCTGAAAATAACGACGGGAATGGACAGAATCAGCGACCACCAGAAGCGGTCCCGAAACATTGCGGTGCTGTGTCCGGCGTGTTCGCCGTGACCATGAACGTGGTGGTCGTCGTCCAGGGCAGAGTGCGGGTGATCGTGGGGCATCGCCTGGCCGTGGGTGTCGGCATCTGCGTGGTGTTCGTGGCTGGCATGATCCGGGTGTTGGGTGTGGTCTGTTTCCGGAGCGGGGTGATCACCATGGTGATCACCGGAATGGTGGGGAGTGCTCATGACGTTCCTTTCGCTCAACCCGGTCGGGGTCGAGATGATGGGTAAAACTGATCAGGATAAGACGGTGTAGCCGGTCTCCTCGATAGCCCGGCGAACCATCTCCGGAGGTACGACACCGGTGACCGTGACGGTGGAAACACCACCAGCAGCGAGATCAACCTGGACGTCGTCGACCTGGGGAAGGGCCTGAAGGGCCTGGGTCACGCTTTTCGCGCAGTGCCCGCAGCTCAGGCCGGTGACCTGGTAGCTAGAGGAGGACCCTCCTGCTGACGAGTCGCTGGCGGCAGGGATGGAGGCGGTGTCGGCACGTGAGGCAGGTCCGCAACAGCTGCAGCCGTGGGAGGCCATCGGCAAGAGGCGGGGCGGGGAGGTGATCATGGGAAAGCTCCTACGGGTCGGTGGGATGCGGCGATGCTACTCTCTAGCATATACCCCAGGGGGGTATATTTGGAAGGGATGAAGGGCACGGCCCTCACGCGGGGCAGGGTGCGGTCACCGAGCAGCCTCCTCACTGTCGGGAGGGGACAGCGGGAGGCGGAGGGTAAACACCGCTCCGCGACCGGGTCCGGGGGAGGTGGCGGTGAGAGTGCCGCCGTGGGCCTCGATCAATGCCTTGGAGATGGTCAGACCGATCCCGGCCCCGCCGTTGTCCCGGCTGCGGGCGGCATCCCCCCGGTAGAAGCGTTCGAAGATGTGTCCAAGCTGGCCAGGTGGGATGCCCTCGCCGTCATCGGCAACGTGGATGAGCGCGGTGGACGCCCCCTGTCGGTGGACGCTGATCCGGACCTGCCCACCGGCCGGGGTGTGCCGTAGCGCGTTCGACAGGAGATTGCTCATCACCTGGCCGAAGCGTTGCCGGTCCACGAGCACCCGGGCGGTGTCCGTAATGGTCTCGACCTGTAAATCGACGCCTTTGTCAGCATAAGCTTCCCCCGCGGCAGCAGCGGCGGTATGGAGCAGATCCCCGAGCCCTTCCTCCGCCAGGTCCAAATCGATCCGGTGTTCCTGGGCCCGGGAGACATCGTCGATGTCTTCCATCAACCGGGTCAGGCGGGCGAGTTGATCAGCCATGATCGTGTGGATGGCATTATTCCAGTCCACAACCCCGTCCTGGAGACCATCGAGGTAGACCGTGAGCACCGATAAGGGGGTGCCCATTTCGTGGGCCAGATCAGAGAGCATCTGGCGGCGGACCTGTTCGATGTGTTCCAGCCGGTCGGCCATGGTGTTGAAGGCATGCGCCAGGGTGGTGACCTCGGGGCCTGCTTCTCCGGCGGGCACGCGGATACGGTAGTTGCCGGCCGTCAGGCTGGTAGCGGCGCGGGTGAGATCCTGCAGGGGGGTGCGCAGGCGACGCGATAACCACAGGCTGGCCAGCAGGGCGCTGATCAAGGCGGTAGGCAGGGCGACGGCCAGGGTGATCAGGTTGGCGTCCCGGTAGGCCTGCTCGGCATGGAACAGCTCCAGCGAGGGGTCCTCCTGGCCGGTCATCAACATATGATCATGGAACAGGGTCGGGCCCACCATCGTGGCCACGGCCGCGGCCACCAGCAGGCTAATCACCACGACCAACACCTGGGCGGCCAGGAAGCGGAAGGTCAGGCCGGGTCCGTGATTCATGGCTGCCCCACCCGGTAGCCCACGCCACGCACGGTGTCGATAAACCCCCGGCCCCGGGTGTCGGTGCCGAGCTTGCGACGCAAGTTGCCGATGTGGACATCGACGATGCGTTCATCACCGACCCAGGTGGTGTCCCAGACCTCGGTGACCAGGTCGTGGCGGGTCAGCACCTGGCCGGGGCGCAGAGCCAGGGCAAGCAGCAGCTCGAACTCCGTGCGGGTGAGCTCTACGGTCGTCTCCCCCACCCGCACCTGATGGGCGACGGGGTCAAGAATGAGGTCACCAACGATCAAGGGGGTGGTCACCTGCGGTGGGGTGGTGCTGGTGCGCGGGCGGCGCAGCACCGCATGCACCCGGGTCACCAGTTCCCGGATGCTAAAAGGTTTGGTGATGTAGTCATCCGCCCCCAGGGTCAAACCGCTGATCTTGTCGTCCTCGCTGCCACGCGCGGTGAGCATGAGGATGTAGCAGTCCGAGAAGGTGCGGATCCGTCGGCACACCTCCAGGCCGTCGAGTTCGGGTAGCCCCAGATCCAGCACCACAACATCGGGGGAAAAGTGACGGGCCTCGTCCAAGGCCTGGGTGCCGGTGTGCGCCTGGCGGGTATCGAAGCCGGCCCGGATGAGGTAGGAGGCCACCATCTGAGCCAGGGGTTGTTCATCATCGACGACCAGCACCCGCCCCGGGGGCGTGGCGGTGGTCGGTGTGTAGTCAGCCATAGACCCCAGTATCGCTCCGGCCAGGGGGGAATACCACCCTCGCTCAGTGCCCGGCGGGGAAATCTTCATCAAATCTTCAAACATCACCCTTCGACCGCCGTCACCCCTGTGCCCCACCCCGGGCCGGCGGCATCGCCTCCACTGGTCGGTTCAGCAGGCGCCACCAGGGATTTCACTGCCTGCACCGCATACCCGGGGCGGGTAGAAGGACATCGCCCACGGCTGTGGGGTGGTGACCCGGTGGTGACCCAGCCCACCGAATTCACCCCCTTTTCGCCCTGTCATAGTGCTGTGAGCAGGGTTTTTGGTTTCTAGTCCGTCAGGCACCCGTGTTAGATATAAGGTATGGCATCGACCTTGAGGCGGTGTCTTCTCACGGTCTTACCACGATCCAAGGAGATTGACGTGAAACGAGCAGCGATCGCAGCCGCCGCCCTTGCCCTCGCCCTCACGGGGTGTTCGGCCGCCGACCCGGAACCCACCGCCGACGGGACGGTGTCCCAGGATACATTCCTGACTACCCATGGCCTGGGCGCCATGGACGCGGTGGAGATCATTAATCACCTCGACCGGCAGAAGGTCACTGAGCGTCCCACAGATCTGATCGCCTCAGTGCGTGCCGATGAACTGCTGCCCTCGAGCGATGACCAGGAAGTCGTGGTCGATCTTCCCGACAATCAGACGTATGTCTCGATCGCACCCTATCTCACCTCCACCCACGACTGCTTCTACCACAGCCTCACGACCTGCCTGGGGGAACTCGACAATGAGGATATCCAGGTCACGATCACTGATGAGGCGACCGGTGAGGTGCTGGTGGACGAGGCGACAACCACCTTCGACAATGGGTTTATTGGCTTCTGGCTTCCTGATGATACCACCGGCCTGATTGAGGTCAGCTACCAGGGGCGTACCGGCACCACGGAGTTTTCCACCACCGACGACGGTGCCACCTGTGTCACAGACCTGCGCCTGACGTGATGGCTCAGCAGGGTCCTCACCTGCGCCTGTCTTCCGTATCACTGAAATCTTGCACCAAGAAAGGTTAAATCATGACAAACGCATCTTCCCGACGACAGTTTCTGCTCGGCGGGCTCGTCCTCGCCGGCACCGGGGCCCTTACCGCCTGCACCAGCAACCCTGGACCCGCTGCCTCGGCAT
>NZ_LXTU01000047.1:0-6196 GCF_001683935.1 Rothia sp. ND6WE1A
CCTCGGCTTGCACCGAAGCTTACGGAAGAAATCTTCCAAGCTCTTGATGAGCAAACAGTCATCGTTGCTGGAACAGCAAGTGCTTCTCAGATTATTTCTTCCTTAGCTGCCCAGCTTGAGCTGATTCTGGCACAGCGTAGTGAAGCAGAGCAGCAGATACTGGATTTGGTGGAAGCTCATCCTTTATCAGCAGTTATTCGTTCGATGCCTGGGGTGGGTGTGCGCACCAGTGCCAGGATTCTAACTGAGGTGGTGGGTAAGGATTTTAAGGATGCTTCTCATCTGGCGTCTTATGCTGGGATTGCGCCAGTGGATAGAAAATCGGGTACCTCGATTAAGGGTTCCCACGCCTCACGGCGTGGGAACAAAGCACTTAAGCGAGTGCTTTTCTTATCTGCTTTTGCTTCGTTGAAGGCTGATCAGGCTTCGCGTGCTTATTACGATCGCAAGTGTGCGGAGGGTAAGCGGCATAATCAGGCGGTGATGGCGTTGGCTCGTAAGCGGTTGAATGTTTTGTTTGCGATGTTGCGGGATGGGTGTTTTTATGAGTCTCGTGTGTCGGTGGGGGCTTGACGAAAACTATAGAAGCACCCCCCGACGTCGAAAGCATACGGTTTGCCCACCGCCACAGGAAAGAACCGTGTGCGGTGGGCAAACCGTGTGCGTTCGAGGTTAAGAACAGCTACTTCGTCAAAAGACGCCGCGTCTTAGTAAGCAATCTCGCGCAGCGTGCGAACCGCTACCGAAATCGTCGCTGAATCGGCACGTCGTGAACCTGCTGCGTAGAGATTAATGAACTCAGAAATCTCCTGGGTCAGACGGCGAATCGCCGGTGCCTGCAACGGAGTGACTTTCTCCCACTCCCGAACAAGCTTCATTGCCTGGGCAAAAGTCTCCGGCTGAGCTTTTCCGTTCTCCTCGGCAAATCCGATCAGCTTGCAGGTCAGCGCCGTCAGCGCCTCATACAAGTCCGATCGGAGTGACGCGCGGGCAATCGACTCCCAGCGCCCTACTCGGGGAAGCTCGGTAATGGCAATCATGGTGTTTGAAGCATTGAATCGCTCATACAACGCAAAGTAAAGCGGTGCTACACGTTCGGTGCTCCAGTCGGTTTGTTCGGCGATGGAGACGATGTCAACCAGAGCAATCTGCTCCCAAACCTCCGCCCACAAATCTGCAAGAGCGCCGTCGACTCCCCAGCGGTTCACTGCCCGCTGGTTATCCCGCACACGTTCGAGCAGCTTACCGCCCAAGAAAGATTCCAGGTGACCGCACAGCGATTGAACCTGCGAGAAACGGTTGATGAAAGACTCCATCACACCCTCAATTTCCCCGGACACCTCTGCGCGAGCGAGAGTTCCTTCCTGCACTACCTTGCGTACGGCGCGATCGGTGAAGCGCTGAATGCCATAGACCAAAGAACGCCAGACATCGGGGTCAGTGGTGGGGGCAAGTTCGCGCACCTGCTGCATGGCGTCCTTCAACCCAAAGATGGCGCTCACTGCCAAGAACGAACGCACCACGGTGGAAACGCTCGCACCGGTTTCTTCAACCACCCGGAACACAAAGACAATTCCAGCGGTATCAACGACTTCATTGGCTACCTTGGTGGCAATAATTTCTCGGCGCAGAGGGTGAGACCAGAAATGCTTCCCATATTTCTCCCGCACGGCAGAGGGGAAGTACTCCTGCAGAACCGGCTCTAGCCAGCGGTCCTGCCCAAAGTTTTCATCAATCAAAGTCTGGGTAAGCCACAGCTTCGAGTAAGCGGTGAGAACCGAAAGTTCGGGGCTGGTCAAGCGTTCCTTGTTATCCCGGCGTTCTGCCAGCTCGTCGTTGGTAGGCAGGAACTCAACGTCGCGGTCCAGTCCAGCATTGTTCGATAGGAACTTGATAAAACGGGTTGCCGCTGAATTGGTAGGACGAGTGCCCAAGCGTTCTGCTTGCAACAGAATGTTTTGGTCGATGTTCGAGCGCAACACCTGCTGCGCAACTTCCTCGACCTGTTCCTCAATCAAAGCCGCACGCTCGTCCTTGCTAATCTCTCCAGCGTCAACCAAACGATCTACCAGAATCTTCAAGTTCACTTCGTGGTCGGAGGTCTCCACACCCGCTGAGTTGTCGACGGCGTCAGTATTGAGCAACACCCCATGGCGAGCCGCTTCAATGCGAGCGCGCTGGGTCAACCCAAGGTTGCCGCCCTCCCCTACTACTTTGACGCGCAGTTCGGGGGCAGTGATACGCATGGAATCGTTGGTGGAATCGCGGACGTCGGCATCTGTTTCGCTGCTAGAGCGCACATAGGTGCCGGTTCCGCCGGTGTAAAGCAAATCCACCGGAGCGGCGATGATAGCGCGAATCAATTCTGCGGGGGTCAGTTCCGAGACTTCATCCTCAATGCCGAGCGCCTGCCGAATCTGCTCATTGATTTCGATGGTTTTATCGGAGCGGTTGAAGACGCCACCGCCCTCTGAGATGAGTTCCCGGTTGTAGTCGGTCCAGTAGGCGCGGGGCAGGTTGAAGAGGCGCTCGCGTTCGGCAAATGTGGTTTGAGCATCGGGGTTAGGGTCGATGAAAATGTGCCGTGAATCGAAGGCGGCGACCAGGCGAATATGGGGTGAGAGTAGGACGCCGTTGCCAAATACGTCGCCCGCCATACCACCGATTCCGACCATGGTGAAGTCTTCGGTTTGAATGTCTTTGCCGAACGAAGCAAAATGGCGTTTCACCGATTCCCACGCGCCCCGGGCGGTAATGCCCATGTCTTTGTGGTCGAATCCGACCGAGCCGCCGGAGGCAAAAGCGTCGCCCAACCAGAAACCGCGCTCTAGCGAAAGGGAGTTAGCGGTGTCGGAGAAAGTTGCGGTTCCCTTATCGGCTGCGACCACCAGGTAATGATCGGGGCCATCAAGAATCACCACGTTATCGGGGTGAACAATCTTTTCTTCGCCATTTTCGCTCACCAGGTTATCGGTAACATCCAACAGCGATCCGATGAACAGCTTGTAGGCGTCTACGCCCATCTGCGCATAGAGTTCCTTTTCGGCGTCGCGGTCGGGAAGTCCCTTGGGGAAGAAACCGCCCTTAGAACCGTTAGGAATAATGACGGCGTTCTTGGTGCGCTGGGCTTTGACCAGGCCGAGAATCTCGGTGCGGAAATCCAGCGGGCGATCGGACCAGCGCAAACCGCCGCGGGAGACCATTCCAAAGCGCAGGTGAGTACCTTCGACCTTTGGTGAGTAGACCCAGATTTCCCAGAGCGGGCGCGGCGCCGGCGCACAGGAAATCTCCTGCGGGCGAAGCTTGAACGCTACCGTCTCTTTATTTTGAAAGAGGTTGGTGCGCACGGTGGCTTGCATGACCTCAAGCAGATGGGAGAAGAACTGCTCGGTGGCGGCATCGGTGATTTCGCCCATCTGTTTCTCGATACGGTCTGCAAGTTCTTCCCGGTGGTCTAGACGCTCCTGCCGGTCCAAATCCAGTTCAGGGTCAAAGCTCGTATGGAAATACTCAATAAATGAGGCAGTAAGCTCTGGGTAATTCAGATAGTACCCAGCAATAGTTTTGGTGGTGGGTTTGACCCCCAGCTGCGCCAAGTAAGCCGCATAAGCACGCAAGACGACGACGGTGCGCCAGGAAACCTGCTGGGCGGTGATGAGCTGGTTCAGCTCGTCGTCCTCAGCTTCTTGAGTCAACACAGCATTGAGTGCGTCTTCTGCAAGTTCAAGTGCGCGGTCGTTCTGAGGGAAATCGGTGTGCTCTAGTTCTAATTCAAAGAGGGTGATGTCCTTCCCCTCAAAGGTGACGGCAAAAGCTGCCTGGTTCTTTACGGAAATACCCAGGTGCGCCAGCAGAGGAAGCACAACGGCAATGGATTGCGGTTGCGACAGGTACAAACGCAAAGTTCCCTGAGAAGGAGCTTTCACGATAGCCGGAGCGGATGAGGAACTGAGTTTCTCCAGCACTGCAAAATCAGCGCTTCCCAATTCGGGCTCTTGAGATAGCGGTTTGAGGGAAAGGTTGGGTGTAGCGCTCATGGGATTCCTCCGATAGCTGGTTGGAAAGAGACGGTCGTTTCGTCGTTTTCGTTTTCAATCTATCGAAGCTAGCGGCAACTATAAATACTGGAGAACCGGAAATTCCACATAATAGACCTCGCCCCATAAACTGAACATATGCTCACTGAAAATACTGTTCAAGCCGAGTCTCGTCTGATTCTCGCATCTAGCTCCCCCGCCCGGAAAAAACTCCTCGAAGATTCAGGTGTGGAATTCACGGTAATTGTCTCTGAAGTAGACGAAGAACAAGCCTTGCAACAAGCACAAGAGCACGCCTATGCCTCAGGACTGGGTAAGATTACCCCGGCGCAGACCGCTCTCCTGTTGGCAAAAGCTAAAGCACAAGCTGTAGCGCAATTACCAGAATCGGAAGGGGCGCTGGTTTTGGGCTGTGATTCAGTGTTTGAAATGAACGGCCAAGCCTTTGGCAAACCCCGCACCGCTGAAAAGGCACTGGAGCGCATCCGCCAGATGAGCGGCAATGAGGGCGTGCTACACACCGGTCACTGGCTGGTTGATAACCGCACGAGGAGTCGCTCCCCCGAAGCCTCGGAATTGCGCAGCGCCGTCGTGCGTTTTGAAGAGATGAGCGAGGCTGAAATGACCGCATACGTGGGCACCGAAGAGCCCCTATGGGTGGCTGGTTCCTTCACCATCGACGGCTTTGGGGCGGCGTTCGTCCGTGAAATCGAGGGAGAATTTCACACGGTCGTTGGCCTATCAGTGAACGCGTTGCGTTCCATGCTGAAAGAAATGAATCTCTCCATCACAGAGTTTTGGAAGAAATCAGCGTAAATTTTAAACATATTCGTAGTGTTTTGACGGTAAAATCGACAAACAGACGCACAAAGCATAACCGTGAGCGCTCCAGAGCCACAGAGTTTCAGCCCGATTCAGGGCAGTTTCCTCTCGACGTATCGCGGATCAAAGGAGTTTTTCATTGTCCACTACCCATGACCGCGATCTCGCGCATTTTGTTGCTCGCGAGGGTCGCCATACGGGCCCCGTTTCCAAGGTTTTAATTGCCAATCGCGGTGAGATTGCGGTACGAGTTATTCGTGCTGCGCGTGATGAAGGTATTAAGACAGTGGCAGTTTACGCCGAGCCTGATCGCGATGCGTTGCACGTGCGCCTGGCTGATGAAGCCTACTCTTTGGGTGGTTCCACTGCCTCTGATTCCTATCTGGTCATTGATAAGCTCCTGCAGGTTGCTGAGCGCGCTGGCGCTGATTCGGTGCATCCCGGTTACGGTTTCCTCTCAGAAAACTCCGAGTTCGCGCAGCGTGTGATTGACTCTGGTCTGACCTGGATTGGTCCTTCGCCTGAAGCTATTACTCGTTTGGGCGACAAGGTTGCTGCCCGCCATATTGCAGAGAAAGTCGGCGCTCCCCAGGTTCCCGGAACCCAGGATCCCGTGGAATCTGCCGCTGAAGTTGAAGCTTTTGCCGACGAATTTGGGCTGCCCATCGCCATTAAAGCTGCCTTCGGTGGCGGCGGACGCGGCATCAAGGTGGTTCGCCAGCGTGAAGATATCCCCGAGCTTTTTGATTCGGCAGTTCGCGAGGCAACCGCAGCATTTGGTCGCGGTGAATGCTTTATTGAGCGATTCTTAGACTCGCCCCGCCACGTTGAAACCCAGTGCTTGGCGGATGCCGCCGGTAACGTCGTCGTGGTATCTACCCGCGATTGCTCGTTGCAGCGCCGCAACCAGAAACTGGTTGAAGAGGCTCCTGCTCCCTTCCTTTCCGAGGCGCAACTTGAACGCCTCTACGAATCCTCCAAGGCGATTCTCAAAGAGGCAGGCTACCAGGGCGCTGGAACCTGTGAATTTTTGATAGGAACCGACGGCACCATTTCCTTCCTCGAAGTCAACACCCGCCTTCAGGTAGAGCATCCTGTCTCCGAAGAAATTTCTGGAATTGATTTGGTGCGCGAGCAATTCCGCGTGGCCCGTGGTGAGGAGCTCGGTTTTGATGATCCGGTTCTGCGCGGTCATTCTTTCGAATTCCGTATCAATGGTGAGGACGCCGGGCGTTCGTTCATGCCCTCCCCCGGTACCGTGGAAAAATTAGCTATCCCCACCGGCCCCGGTGTGCGCTGGGATTCCGGTGTGATGGAGGGCGACGTCATCGGCGGTT